>DATLTS010000057.1 GCA_035533475.1 Mycobacteriales bacterium
CCGTCCACCCAGTCGGTGGCGCCGAGGACCGCGAGAAGGATGGCCGCCGCAGTCTGCCGGTGCGCTCCGAAGAGCAGCCACAAGAAGATCGGGATGCAGACGAGCCGCCCCATGGTGATCACGTTGGGTGCGGTCAGGATCCGGTCCAGACCTTCTTGATCCTCCACGACCCGAGTCTACGGGAGCCGCCTCGTCAGGCCCGGTGCATGGTGTGCCAGAGTGGCGCCATGCCTCGATTCGAACCCTTCCGTGGCCTGCGCTACAACCCGGACGAGGCGCCCATCGCGCAGCTGATCGCCCCGCCCTACGACGTGATCGGTTCGGCCGAGCGCGTGCACCTCGCGACCCGCCATGCCGCCAACGCGGTGCTGGTCGAACTGCCGGAGCCCGATCTCCAGGGCGGCCGCGACCGCTACAAGGTGGCGGCCGATCTCTTCGAGATGTGGCAGGCGGAGGGCATCGTTCTCACCGACCCGGTCCCCTGCCTGTATCCCTACCGTATGACCGACACCGCCGGTCGCTCCTCCACCGGGGTCCTCGGTGCTTTGGGGTTGGCCGATCCGGGCGAGGAGAGTGACATCCTCCCGCACGAGCAGACGCTCCCCAAGCCCAAGAGCGACCGCCTTGATCTGTTGCGAGCCACCGGGGCCAACCTCTCCCCCATCTGGGGACTCTCCATGAGCCCCGGACTCACTGCGACCTTCGACCCCACCGATGACGAACCGGTGGTCGACGCCTTCGACGATGATGGGGTCCGCCACCAGCTCTGGGTGCTCAACGACCAGGACTCCATCGCGGCCATTGCGGCCGCGGTGGCCAAGGCGCCGGTGGTCATAGCGGACGGGCACCACCGTTACGAGACGGCGCGGGCGTACCAGGCCGAATGTCGTGAGGCCAACGGCGGCCAGGCGGGGCCGCACGACCTTGTGCTTGCGCTCATTGTGGAGTTGGCCGAGGAGCAACTCACCGTAGGAGCCATCCACCGCACCATCACCGGTCTGCCGGAGGGATTCGATCTCATCGGTGCCCTCTCGGTGCAATTCGATCTGGTCCGGGCCGGTGCCGCCGACGACCGCACGCTCGGAGCGCTGGCCGACGCCAACTCTCTCGCCCTGGTGACGGGCGGCGACGCCTATCTCCTTCTCCCGCACTCGGCGACCTACGAGGAGGCCGGCAACGAACTCGACTCCAGCCTCATTGCCGCCGCGCTCTCGCACCTGCCTCCGCACGAGTCCTCCCATCGCCATTCCCTTGCTGAGGTCATGGAGGCGATGGCCGCCGGCGACGCCCAGGCGGCGTTCCTGCTGCGTCCGGTCACCGTCAGCCAGATTGAGGAGTGGGCCGAGGCTCGGCGCCGCATGCCGCCCAAGACGACCTACTTCAGCCCAAAGCCCCGGACGGGCATGGTCTTCCGCTCGCTCGACCCCTGATCGTCCCCCGGCTAAGTCAGGCGGCGACCAGTACGGCAAATAGGTGAGACGGCGTACCTCAAACATGAGGGATAACGGGCCCTGTTACACCCTCTCGGCACAATGGAGCCATGGCCGAGGGGTGCGTGACCAGAGCAGTTGTCTTCACGTTGGACCCATCGCGTGCTCAAGAACGTCTGGCTTACTCCTACGCAGGATCTCGGCGCTTTGCCTACAACTGGGCCATCGGAGCGATGGGGGAGAACCTCAAGATCCGATCCGCTGAATGAGCGGCCGGGGTAGCCGAATCAGACCTGACCCCGTCGCTGTCATGGTCCGCCTTCAGCCTGAACAAGACCTTCAACGCGGTCAAAGAGAGCGTGGCGCCGTGGTGGCGTGAGGTCTCTATGCACGCCTTCCGATCTGGCATCGCTGATGCGGCGGCTGCGCTGGCCAACTTCAGAGATTCGAAGAAGGGCGTCCGGGCCGGCAGGAAGGTCGGTTTCCCCAACTTCAAGTCGCGCAATCGTTGTACTCCCTCGGTCAGCTTCGTCGAGATCAACCACCAGCTGTCCTGGCTCCATCCCGACCGACACCACATCCGGCTCATGTTGCCCCAGTCACCATCTGACCCTGACGTGAAGCGCAGGGCAGCCAATCTCGTGTGGGTCCACACCACCGAATCGACGCGCCGGCTCTATAACCTGGTCGAGCAGGGCCGGGCCCGGATCCAAAAGGTGACGGTCTCGTGCCGAGGTGGTCGCTGGCAGGTGTCCTTCTCGGTGCGTTACTTGCTGGGGCTGCCGAGCCGCCGGCCAATTGCCCATTCGAGCCGCCAAGGCGGCATCGTGGGTCTCGATGCTGGGCTCACCCACCTGGCCACCCTTGATCGGATCGTGCCTGGGCTCACCGACGACGATGGTCACATCGCCAACCCCAGAGTCCTTGCTGCCCAGCTCAAGAAGCTGGCCAAGCTGGACCGGGCCCTCTCTCGCACCAAAAGGCCATCGCGAAGCGAGCGGGGGTCGAAGAACCGGGCCAAGCTGTGCCACCGCCGGGCTCGACTGCACGGCAAGGTGGCCAGAACCCGGGCGCTCTACCTGCACCACTTGACCAACACCCTGGTCGACCGCTTCGACGCGGTGGCCATCGAGGACCTTGGCGTGGCCGCCATGTCGAACCGTAAGCATCACCTCGGTCGATCCATGGCCGACGCGAGTCTGGGCGAGTTGCGCCGCCAGCTCGTCTACAAGAGCGCCGATCGGTCCACCACGCTGGTTGTCGTGGGCCGCTTTTACCCCTCGTCGAAGACCTGTTCGGGCTGTGGAGCAGTGAAAGCCAAGCTCCTCCTCAGCACGCGAAACTTCGAATGTGACAGCTGCGAGATGTCGCTCAATCGCGACGTCAACGCAGCACGCAACATCGCCCGGGAAGGAGCACGGCTCCTCTCTGAGCAGAGCAGTACCGCAGAGCAGTCCGTCGCGGGGTTACGACCCGAGACGCTAAACGCTGACCCGAGACAGCAGAAGACCAGCGGGGCTCACGCCTCGATGGCAGCGGTCGCCTGAGGGCAGAACCAAGCAGCACGGCCGGCTTCGAGCGGCAGTGCGTGGGACTTGGACGGGGTGCTGGCAACGGTGCCCGGTCGGCAGATGGTGAAGGAGTTAGCCCCCACTTCTGGGGTACTTCGTCTCACCCATTTGCCGTACTTAGGCGGCGACGAGCAGGACCGATATGCCACCCATCACGAGCACCATGATTGAGGCGATCGCCATGATTGGGAGCAGAAGGTCCCACGACACCACAGACTGTGCGTCCATCTCCGGCGCGTCACCGCTGACCGCTGACCCGAGGACGCTCACGGAGTTCAGATCGTTCACCACGCCATGGTGGTCGCGCCGGGGTGCAACACTCGATCAATTCGCGTTGCAGACCGGTTGCACCAGCCGCCCCCCACCCAGCTCACGCTATTGATGGCCCGTTCTTCCAAGGGCTTCGCGGATGGGTCGGCTAGCGCGCCACGCGGTAGTGGAGGTAGACGACTCTGGAGGCGAATGTGCGGGTCTCGACGAGTTCGAGATCCACCCGGCGCTGGCGCTGGGAAAAGAACGGAATGCCACCGCCAACCAGCACCGGGTAGACCCTGGCCCGGTACTCGTCGATCAGACCCAACGCGGCCGCCTCGGCGGCGAGGGTCGCTCCACCGATCGCGATTTCGCCCTCCCCCGGCTCGGCTCGCAACCGCTCGACCTCCTCCGCCAGGCCGCCGGAGGCCAGGCGGGCATTGCCCTGCACCGCCGACAGCGTGGTGGAGAACACCACCTTTGGGAGCGGCTTCCAGATCGCGGCCCACTCGAGCATTGAGTCGTCGAGCGATGGATCCTGGTCGGCGGTCTCCCAATACAGCATCGTCTCGGACAGCCGTCGTCCCAACAGGTGGACGCCGACCTCTCGTATCTCGTCGGTGACGAAGCGAAAGACCTCCTCGTCGGGGGCCGTCCAGTCGAAGTCGCCGTCCGACCCGACGATGTAGCCGTCAAGTGAGACGCCCATCAAATAGGTCACGCTGCGCATCAGAAGTCCTCCTCGGCAACGGGTTCGACTCGAGCCCGAGGATCACGTGCCCCGCGTCGGCAAGGGCGTTCACGGCGCGCTACGTCGTGCGAGTGCCACCAGATCTCACCATTGGCGTCGACGTGGCGGACTCAGCCACATCATGAGGGAGTGCGGCGAGGTCATCAACAGCGGGCACGAGCGCACGGTATCGCCGACTTGCGTCATCTGATGCGAGGCGCACCCGGACCACAGGACACGTAGGCATGGCCGTCGCCGGAAGCCACGCCGACGACCAGATCTGGCATCACCGCTCGCTTCGCGGCGGACATCCCAGGTTCTTTTCTGTCAAGCCGCTGCGGTCGCGTGGTGGGGCCAGGCTTTCTGCTCGTCGTAGAGGGTGCGGTGCTTGAGGCAGCCGTGGAGGATCCCCACCTGGCGGTTGGCGAGCTGGCGGATCGCTGCTTGGTGGCCGATCTTCCTGGCCCGCAGAGAGAGGTAGTAGGCGCGGGCGCCGGGCGATCCGCGCATCGAGGAGAAGGCCCATTGCTGCACGGCGTCGGCGAGGCGATGGTTGCGCGCGTAGCGGGCCAGCACGACCTTCTTCGTCCCTGAGGCCCTGGTGATCGGGGACGTGCCGGCATAGTTCTTCCGAGACTTCGCATCGGCGTAGCGATCGGGGTCATCACCGAACTCCGCGAGGACCCGGGCGCCGAGGATCACACCGAGACCAGGTTGGCTGGTGAAGATCTCAGCGTCCGGGTGACGGTCAAAAAGCTTGGCCACCACCACCCCGAGCGCGTCGATCTCAGCCACGAGGGCGGTGATGACCCGGACCTCAGCGACGACGATCGCCGAGAACGCGTTCTGCACTGCGGTGCTCTGCCGCAGCGCGGGTGCGCGCAAGACGGCTTGGATGTCCTCGACGCGTTGGTCGATCTTGCGCCGCTTCGCCCGGCGCAGGGCCGCCACGATCCTCGCCTTGGACAGCTGCGCGGCCACATCGGGGTCCGGCGCCGCGGCGAGCAGCTCGAGGGACTCGGGTGCGTCGAGGTCTGCAAATGCTTGCAGGGCAGCGGGAAAGTACTCCCGAAGGGCGCTGCGCAAGCGGAGCAGGTGGCGGGTTCGGTCCCAGATCATCGACTGATGGGCGCGCGCGAGCAGCTTCAACGCCTCACCGTCATCGGAGTCACCAGTCACCGAGCGGTGGTGCGCACGGTCCAGGCGAACGATCTCGGCCAGGACGTGAGCGTCCCCGGCGTCGCTTTTCGCCCCAGACGTCGAGTGCCGTTCCCGATATCGGGCGGTGGACATCGGGTTGATCGCGAACACCTCGTAGCCCGCCGTGATCAACGCCGCGACCCACGGCCCACGTTCGGTCTCGATCCCGATCTTCACTTGGCCCGCGGCCTCCACCGAGTCGAGCTGGGACCGTTCCGGCGGCATCGCCGCGGCGATCAGCTCATGCAACTTGCTGAGCCCCTCAAGGCCCTCGGGAAGTCGCTTCTTCACCAGCCGCCGACCCTCAGCGTCGAGGATCTCGACGTCGTGATGGTCCTCAGCCCAATCATCACCCACGAACAGCATCACTTCTCCTTCCGCGTGGACCTGCCGTAAGCAGCGTGGAGGAGACACCCGCGATCTAATGGACAAGTGCTCACCGTGAACACCGGGGCACGACATCCCAGCAGCAATCTCGCCTCCTCACGACCAGTGGGCGCACGGTCTGCCGCAAGACCTCGTCCAGGATCAGATGAGAAGAGTGCTGACCCACCAGCCGCTACCAGCACCGAGTCTGCCGGAGCCCTCGGTAGAACCCATTAGATGAGTGCGTTCCAGCACTTCGGGCGATGCGCGCTGGCACGCGAACGCCGGCGCCACCTGCCAGACGGCACAATCAGGCGCGTGATCGAACCCGATGTGCGCGGACTTGCCGACCAGGAACTTGCCGGTTACATCGAGCAGCTACGCGCCCATCCCGGTGCCTCCGCGCGCGCACTCGGAGCGACGGGACTTCGTGAGAGCTCCGCGCAGCGCGCAGCTGCGCGACCGCCAGGCCCGGACCTGGCGTTCGTTGAGGACTTGAACGGGGACAACGGCGTGCCTGTCCGGCTGTACCGGCCGTGCTTGGAGCCCAGACCGCTGCTGGTCTACTTCCACGGCGGTGGGTGGACGCTCGGGGACCTGGCGTCGCACGACCGACTCTGCCGGCTGCTGTCGCACGTTGCCGACGTCGCGGTGCTCGCCGTCGACTACCGGCGAGCCCCTGAGAACCCCTGGCCCGCCGCGGTTGAGGACGCTGTCGACGCCGTCCACTGGGCTCGTCGCGAGGCCCTTAAGCTCGTCGGGACCACCGTGATCGGCGTTGGCGGCGACAGTGCGGGCGGCAACATCGCCACGCTGGCTTGCCTGGAGCTTCGGGATGCGGGCGAGCAGCTACCGGATGCCCAGGTGCTGGCGTATCCCAACACCGATCTGACCTTCTCCCAGCCAAGCGTCGCGACCAAAGCGGCTGGCTGGGGACTGGAGGCCGATGACGCGCACTGGTTCGCCGAGCAGTGGGTCCCGGAGCTCGCGAAGCGACATGACCCGCGAGTGAGCCCGCTCCTGGAACCCGACCTAGCCGGGTTGCCACGTGCCGTCATCGTGACAGCGGAGCACGACCCGCTGCGCGACGAGGGCGACGCGTACGCGGCTGCCCTGAGGGCAGCCGGCGTTCAGGTCACTTGGAGATGCGAGCCTGGCTTGATCCACGGCTTCCTCGGCCTCGACCTCGTCTCGCCGGCGGCGGGCCGGGCGGTCGAGCGCCTATGTCAGGACGTCCGGTCAGCCCTTGGTGTAGCGGCCGGTTCTCCACGTCCATGACCGGCAAGGACCTGCCAGCGGCATGAGCGAACGTGCCGGTCGGTCGCTGCGGGCTACCGACCACCGGACAACGAGCTCGACACGGTGTTCCCGCGGTCCAGGCAAGGTCGAGGACCGGCCTTCGATCCGGTGGACCTCGGGCTGGTTCCCGCTGTCGTCACCAGGTGATGGTCAGGCCGCGCAGGTGATGGAATGCCTCATCACGGGTCACGAGCGCAGCATGATGGAGCAACGACTGCGCGGCGAGCATCCGGTCGAACGGATCGGAATGGTCCCAGTCGAGACTTCCGGCACGGATCGCGTCCGTTGCCGATATGTCGAGGGTCTCAGCCCCGAGCCGGCGGGTGAGGTCGTGGTACTGCGCGAGGAGGATGTCGGCCTCGGGCCACTTGCCGGCGCGATGCTTGACGGCCATCTCCCACGCTGTTGCGGCGGACACGAGCAAAGTGTTGGACGGTCCTTCGATCGCGGTACGGGCACGGTCGGACAACCGGTCGGGACTGGTGATCGCCCAGACGAAGGCGTGGGTGTCCAGCAGCAGAACGGTCACGACCACGCAGCCAGTTCGGCCTCGTTGAACGAATCGAACCGCTCGTCGGGCGTGGGTACGTCGAGAAAGCCGAGGGTGCGGGCGGGCGGCGCAGTCACCGGGACGAGCCGGACGAGAGGCTTCCCGGCGCGGGCCAGGATGACGTCCTCGCCTTTCAGAGCAGCGTCGAGCAACTGCGACAGGTGCGTCTTCGCGTCCGCCACGTTGTGAATAGTCATGTTGACCAGACTAACATGACCATCTCGCTCGGTGGCCTACGAGAGGTCGCGCCAGAAGTGCCGTTGCACGTCGTTGCCGTACAGCGAGAGGGGCCGCTTCCGGCTAGTCAGGGCTACACGGGCAGTGCAACTACGCGACCCGCCCACATCAGCGGATGCGCCGTCAGCGGCAGATGAGTGCGTGCGGTCAGGGCAGCAAGTCGAGGTACTTCTTGCGGCACGGCATCGCGTGGATGACCAACTCAGCCCCGTCCTCGAAGATCAGGACAACGGTTTCCAGCAGGCGAGCACCGGTGTCGAAGCCGAGCCGTAGTTCTCAGTGCGGTGGGCCGTCATCGTCGAGGGGCTCGATCCACAGTGGCCATTCGGCAGCCTGGACGGCGTCGGGTTCCTCGACACCATGCTTGAGGGCGCTCGGGTGGACCTTCACGCAGACAAGTGGGCCAGCGCGGCCCGGATGGCCTCCGACCGGCTCATGTGGTTCTTCGCGGCTGCCACGTCGAGGGCGTCGAGTTCGTCGGCGGTCAGCCGCACTGCCACGACCTGCATGGGTGCGGCTCCCCGGCCCGGCCGCCCGCGCCCCCGGCGCTTGATTTCGTCGGCGTCATAGCCGGCTTCGGCCTCGTCGGCCCACTCCTGGATCCGCTGCTCGCTCACCATCCTAAAATCGTATGACGAAAAGCGGGGGATGGCCAAAGCCGACCTGACGACCACCCGATGAGGGCCCTCACGTGCCGGAGGCCATGTACGCAGCCAGGATGTAGTTCGGGCGGCGGTCGAGGTTCTTGCGCGCGCGTAATCGTAATGGTGGAGTCGGATATCAGAACCGTCCGAATGCCTGGGGTGCCGTCTCCTCATCGTCGGTCCACGAATGACCGACGGCCGCGGTTCGACACAGGCGACCGGGGTCGGTCACTGTGACAGTGAATATGAAGGTTCGAACGACACCACGGCCGTGGACTAGACGGTCGTGGTGGCCGGTGTAGCCGGTGACCTGGTCGATGTCGAGTCCGGTGGTTGTGGTCAGCGCGCGATACAACGCGTCTTCGTCGTGCAACAACGGAACCATTTCCTCGCGGACGCGTAGGCCGCCGAGATCGGAAAGAAGGTCAAGCCCTGAAGACGGCTGCTTCTAAGCGCGGCGACGACGAGGCGTGACTTCCCTCCAGCGACGAGCTCCTGAATCAATCGTCCTGCCCGCTCGCCAAAGGTGTCCACATCATCGAGTACGACCACTCCGCGCGCATCGCGGCGGCAGCAGCAACGATTCTCGGCACTCGGCGGTCACCCTCCAACGTGTCGAGCGAAGCGACTGACCGACCGGCGGTGTCGAGCCCAAGCGCAATGCGCATAGCGGTCGTGCTCTTCCCGGTGGCGGCAGTCCCGGCCCGACGAGCGAAGCGGGGCACGCCCGTCCGTGAGAGCGCGCCGAGCACCTCCTCGGCGGTCATCGGCCGATGTTGCCGATCGGCAGCCATTTCGATCACCACTGCGGTGAGCGCCTCAGGGCGTTCCTCGAAGAGTTCGACCAGGTAGTCGTCCGGGCGCCGGACGCTGACTCCCCGCCGGGCGAGCGCCTGGCCGGGAAGTCCCGAACGTTGCGGGTGATGATCGTGGTCGGCGCCCGGGCGGTCGCCGCGGCCGCCTGGACGCGGTCGTCGGGATCCTGCCCCGGCATCAAGGCGATGAGGTGCTCGTAGTCCGCCCGCGGCACGTCTTGGCCGGCGAACGCCTACCGGATGTCGTCGCAGATCCGCGCCGCCGCCTCGCGGCTGCGGATCCCGTGCCCCACCCACTTGCGGGTGAGCTCGTTGAGCAGGTCCTCAGTCCAGAAGATCTCATGCAGAGACGCCTCATCGAGGCGGAGCATCAGGTCGAGCAGAGAGATCGGGTAGCAGACGTTGGTGTCCGACAGGACCCGACGCAGGGCCACCCGGGCGTCAGTATTCGAGACCGGCCGCGGTCGCGTCAGCGACCACCTTGCGGATGCCCTCGCGCTTGCGGCTGCGGGCTCCGCGGTGGGCGAGCACAGCACGCACCGGGATCCTGCGGTAGGAGCTGCCCGGGAGCCGGCGTGCGGGGAGGACGCCCGCGCCGACCAGCCGGTCGACGTACTGACGCGAGACTCCGAGCAGCCTGGCCGCCTGCGCCGGGCTCACCTCGGCCTCCTCCGCCACGATGGCGACCGAGTCCCCATCGTCGAGGGAGCCGGCGGCCGCCACCAGGATGCGAACCAGCGACCGGGGCAGATCCAGTTCGTGGTCGCCTACCCTTACGCGCACCCGCGCTGCTGCCGTGCCAACCAGAGCACGCACCGCGCGCACCTGAGACCGCTCGGCGTCGACGGCACGGACCTCGGCAAGTGCAGGCACGGACATGACTCCTCCTGGCAAAACTATAGCGCAAGCTGCCACACCTGCAACCACCCCGAACGAGCCAGCGAGCAACCCCCTCCGAGCCCACATCCCGGCTCAGCCCAACAGCAGCCGCAGGGCCAATTCACGACCCTGCGGACGACTGGTCCGGCTCCTGCCGGGGGCACTCGGCCGTACACAATGCGAACCTTTCAGCGTTCGTGGAGGGCGAGCTGGTCGTGCTTGCACGCACCCACGCCAAGATTCGTCGCGACGGGTATCGCAGCCGCCTAACGTCTTGAGGTCGACGGGCATGCCGATGTCAGGGTGTTCCCAGGCTCGGCGAGAGGGCTGGCGGATCGGCGAGATTTGCTCGGCGAATCGGCGAGTAGTCGAGGGCGAATCGGCGAGTAATGGTCCAGCCTAGAGCCGTGGAGCCACCAATTCGCACCCGCCATGTGATGCCGTGGTTGCTGGAGTCGCTGGGCGATACCCGCGTGGTGGTGGTGCAAGGGGCCAGGCAGGTTGGCAAGACCACGTTGGTCACACAAGTCGTCGAGCGGCTCGGTGGCCGGCTTGTGACCTTGGATGATGACCTGACGCGAGAGGCCGCCGAAGCCGACCCTGCTGGGTTTCTGCAGCAGAACCCGGATGGCCTGTTGGCGGTCGATGAGGTGCAGCGGGTGCCGGGTTGGTGCTTGCGTTGAAGGTTGCCGTGGACCGCGACCCTCGTCCTGGCCGGTTTCTCCTTACGGGGGCGGCGAACTTGCTGCGGCTTCCGGCGATGCACGACAGCCTTGCCGGTCGAGCCGAGAACGTGGACCTGTACGGGTTCAGCCAAGGTGAGATCATCGGTGTTCGCGAACAGTTCGTCGACCGGCTCTTGACTGGTGACACGTTCCTCGGCCATCGCAGCGACATGACACGTGATGGGTACCTGGCGCGCGCCTGCGCCGGCGGCTACCCCCAAGCGTTGGGGCGCCCGGCAGGGCGGCGCCGCTCCGCGTGGTTCGACAACTACCTGCGGCGCATCGTCGAACGCGACGCGCCTGTTATCTCTGGCTTGCAGCGGTTGAGCGAGCTGCCGCTGTTGTTGCGGCTGCTGGCCGCGCGCAACGCGAGCGAGCTCAACGTCACTAGCCTCGCCAACGATGCTGGCATCCCGGTGCGGACCTTGGGCCCGTACCTGGATCTGCTGGAGACCCTGTTCTTGGTCAACCGGCTGCCCGCGTGGTCGACCAACTTGTCCCAGCGGGTGGTGTCGCGCCCCAAGCTCGCCCTGCATGACACCGGCTTGGCTGCCCGGCTTATCAACGTATCCGCTGCCGGAGCCGGTGTGACCGCTAACCCCCAGGTCGCTGGCCACCTACTCGAGGGATTCGTCGCCGCCGAGTTGCGCCGCCAACTCACCTGGTCCGACCAGGACGCCCGGCTGTTCCACTACCGGGATCGCCACGGAGCCGAGGTCGACCTCATCCTGGAAACCGACGACGGACGCGTCGCCGCGATCGAGGTCAAGGCCACCTCTACCGTCAACGCCCGCGACACCAAGTGGCTGGCCCAGCTACGTGACCGGCTCGGTAACCGCTTCGTCGCCGGCGTCGTCCTGCACGCCGGCACCACTACAGCACCGTTCGGGCCACGCCTGACCGCGGCCCCCATCGACACTCTCTGGTCCCCGTGATGCGGGGCGCGTACGACCATGTAGCCATGACCACCCTGGCTAGTGCTACCGGCACACCCCACAGGCGTCGCTATCGGACGAAGCCCTTGGTCGTCCACCCGCCGGAGCTCGTTCCATTGTCCCGCAAAGACGAGGAGCGGGCTATCGCGGCGTTCGCGCCGCTGCTCGCGCCTTTGTTCAACGCGGACGGCCCGATGAGGTGCGAAGCAGAGGAGGAGCGACGGAGTCATGACCGAGCACACACCGAACACTGCGGGGTGCCACCCAATCGGCGCTCGACGAAGCCCGCGGCGCGGCTTATCACGCCCAAAGGTTCGACCCTGTCAAACTGGCCATCGGCAAACCCACTGATCAGCGCCATGATCAACTCTTGGTGCACTCAGCGTTTTCGCAGGTCAGGGCCGCTTAAACCAACAGCCAGAGTGGAGAGGTCTCTTCCTTATCTGAGCAGTATCTAAGATAAGCTGCCACAATGACTGTGCCGTCTCGTCCGGTCCATGAGGTGAAGTCGACCCTGTTCCGCGTTCTGGGCCATCCGGCGAGGATCCGGATTCTGGAGTTGCTCCGCGACGGCGAGCGGTCGGTTGGCTCTCTGCAGGCCGAGCTCGATCTCGGTGAGGGAAGCACGTCTCAGCACTTGGCCGCGCTGCGCCGGATCGGGCTGGTCGATTCGCGTCGGGAGGGGACGACCATCTACTACCGCGTCGGGGATGGGCGGGTATTCGAGCTGCTCGCGGTGTCGCGCGACATCATCGTGGCGCAGCTCGCTAGTCAACAGTCGGTCCTGCGTGAGCTCAAGTCATCGTGACCGGCGCCCTGGTGATCTCGGGGCTGTGCCTGATCGCCCTCGGCGGCGCACTTGCCGCGACTCGGCGAACGTGGCAGACCGGCCTCACCGTGGCGGCCGCCGGCGCCGCCGTCCTGGGCATTGCCGGGTTCGTTGTCCTTGCCGAGGGATCGCTGGTGGGTTCGCCGTTCACCAGTCACTTCAGCCCCCGCTTCGGGATCGACCCGCTGAGCGGCCTGTTCCTCGGCACGCTCGGCATAGTCGCTGCACCAGCGCTCTGCTTCTCCCGAGGCTATCTGCCCCCAACCGGTCGAAGCAGGGCCCTGGGAGGCGTGACTACCGCGTTCGTGCTCGCCCTGATCGCAGAGTTCTGCGCTCGTGATCCGGTCACCCTGCTGGCGGGCTGGGAGCTCATGACCTTGCTGCCTGCCGCCGCGATCCTCATCGCCCGCGACGATCGGCCAGCCCGCCAGTCGGTGTTCACCTATCTGGCGGTGACGCATCTCGGCGGCGGCGGCACCTGGATCGCAATCCTGCTGCTGGCCAAAGCCGGAGCGATCGGCGGCGGCACCGTCCTGCACGCCGGCTCCGGGTTACAAGCGGCGGTCGCGGTGGCCGCCCTCATCGGACTGGGCACCAAGGCTGGCGTGATGCCGCTGCACGTGTGGCTGCCGCGCGCGCATCCCATCGCTCCGGCACCGGTGTCGGCCCTGATGAGCGGCGTGATGATCAAGGTGAGCATCTACCTGCTGGTGCGGGTCCTGGTTGACTGGGCTGGCCCGCTACCCCTGTGGATCGGCATCGCCGTGACCGCGCTGGGAGCGCTGTCCGCGGTCGGGGGCGTCACCTACGCCTTGTTCGAACATGACCTGAAACGGCTGCTGGCCATGCACTCGATCGAGAACATCGGCATCATCGTGCTGGGCATCGGAGCCTGTCTGTTGCTCCGGAGCAGGGGTGGCGACGCATGGGCGGCCATCGCACTCGCGGCGGCGCTGCTCCACACCGTCAACCACGCGATGTTCAAGTCGCTTCTGTTCTTGTGCGCGGGGGCGTTCGAGCGCGCCGTCGGCGTATTGGAGCTGGATCGACTCGGCGGTCTGCTGCGGCGGATGCCGGTGACCGGCGCCGCCTTCTTCCTCGGGGCTATGGCCATCGCCGGACTGCCCCCGTTGAACGGGTTCGCGTCGGAGTGGCTGACCCTACAGGCCCTGGTGCACATCCCCCGCTACGGCCGAGTGGTGGACGGGATGACCGGGATGGTCGGGTTGGGCGCGTTGGCAGCGACCGCCGCGCTGGCGATGTTCTGCTTCGTCAAGGTGATCGGGCTCGTGCTGCTCGGGCCACCGCGGCATGCTCCGGCGCCCGGCGCCGCCATGCCGTCAGCCGGGATGAGCGGCAGCGTGGTCTTGCTCGCGGGCGGGTGCGTCCTGCTCGGAGTCGCACCCGGCGTGCTTTTCGGTCGGCTGGTCGGGCTTGCGCCCTGGGCAGTCAACCTGCCGACCGCCATCGGACTGCACGTTCCCGGGACTGGATCCCTGCCGACCGCAGCCATCGCGGCTCTGCTCGTCGTAGTCCCCGTGATCCTGGTCCGGCTACGTGGCAACGCGGCTGCTGTCGCTGTCCCTACCTGGGTCTGCGGGCAGGCGGTCGTGACCCGCTTGCATTGGACGAGTGCCGGTTTCACCAAGCCGCTTCGCCTCGCCCTCGAACCGGTGCTGCGCCCGCAACGCGATGTCGCGACCCGCGAGCACGGAGGCGTGGTGCAGGAGATCACCTACACGGGGCGCGTGCCGCATCTGATCGAGGAGCGGGTGTACGCGCCAGCCTTGCGCCGCGGACTGTCCGCAGCCGCCCAGATCCGACGGTTGCAGAGCGGAAGTCTCGGCACCTACGCGGCCTACCTGATCGGCCTGCTGCTCGTGTTGCTCCTCGCCGCCCGGCTGGGGCTGGCCGGGTGAGCGGGTACCAAGCCGCCGCAGGCACGGTACAACTCCTCGGAGGTGTCGCGCTCGCACCACTGTGGCCCGGCCTAGTGCAACACTGGAAAGCCCGGCTGCAAGGCCGGATGGGGCCCGACCCGCTGCAGCCCTACCGCGAACTGCACCGGCTATGGCACAAGAGCACCGTCACGATCGAGGGCGCCACAGCCGTGTATCGGTGCGCTCCCTCGGTTGCAGCGGCCAGCATTCTGGCCGCGGTGCTGGTCGTGCCCGCCGCATCGGCGGCACCCGGCTGGGGGATCGGCCACGACGCCTTCGTCCTCGCCGGCCTGCTCGCGCTAGCCCGCTTCGCCATGGCAGCCGCCGCGTGGGACGTCGGAAACGGGTTCTCGCTGATGGGCGCCAGCCGCGAACTCACCATCTCGGTCTTCGTTGAGTCGACCCTCGTCCTCGCGTTGGGTGTCGCCACCCTGCTGGCCGGCAGCACCGACCTGGTAGCTGTGGTGGCTCGCACCGCGGGTGGGGCCGCCTGGACCGGCCCCGCCCTGGCGCTAGCCGCAGCGGCCTTCGCGCTGGTTGTCATCGCGGAGACCGGTCGCCAGCCGTTCGACAACCCGGACACCCATCTCGAACTGACCATGATCCACGAGGGTCCGCTACTGGAGTACGCCGGTCGCGACCAGGCGTATCTGCAGTGGGCGGCAGCGGCCCGGCACTGGCTCGTGCTGGTCATCGCCGCCCAGGTCTTCCTGCCACATCTCCGCGGCGTGCCCGGGCAGTTGCTGGCGCTCCCGGTCGTGGTCGTCGTGTTGTGCGGTCTGCTCGCGTTGCTTGAGACCTGCGTAGCCAAGATGCGCGTGCTCGTGGTACCGAGGGTCGTGGGCCTAGGGTCGGCCTTGGCGCTGCTCGGCAGCGCGTCCTGGTTGGCCACGCGATGAGCGGTGAGGCCGTGTGGGCCCTGGTCGGCTTGGGGCTTGGGGTCGTGATGGTGAGGCGCCGGTCGGTGGCCGTCGCGTTGGTGACCGGGCAAGCCGTGGTTCTGGTCGGCGTGGCGCTGGCTCACGCCAAGACCGGCGGCGACATCATCGCCGCGATTGCTCTCGGCGCCCGCGCGGCAGCGTTGGCGACGCTGCTACTGCTCCTCGTGGCGCGCAGCCGCGAGGCGCGGCCGGTACGTGCAGCGGTCGCACCACTGGCACGCGCCGGGCTAGCGGTCGGGTTCGCGTTACTGCTGACGTGGCTGGTGTCGATCACCGCCGTCCGCTCGCATGTCGCCTACCAAGCCGTGCTGGCGCTGGTGGCGTTCGGTGTCGCGACAGTGGTGACCCGACGCGCCACCCTGTTCCAGGTGCTCGGCATCGTCCTCGTCGAAAATGGTCTCGCGCTGGCTGCGCTGACCCTGCCCGGCGGCTCCTCGTTGGTGATCGAGCTGGGAGTGACCCTCGACCTGACCCTGATCGCGCTCGTCGCTGCGTTGTTCCACGAGCGAATCTTCGCCGAATTCGGGGCCGGCGACACTGCGGCACTGCGGAGTCTGCGTGACTAGCCGCACCCTGGTCGCTGAGCTCCTGATCGCCACGCCCTTGTGCACAGCAGCGGCAGCGGCCCTCGTGCCGCACCGCTTGCTGACCAGAACCGCCGCGCTAGGGGCTGAGCTGACCGGCGCCTTCGCCTTAGCACTGGTCGGGATAACCCTGAGCCATCCGATGCAGGCGCAGGTCGGCCATTGGGTGACGGTGGACGCCGCGGCGGCGCTTCTCGTCGGGGTGATCGGCCTGGTCGGCGTCGCAAGCGTCCTGGTGTCCCCGAGCTACCTGCGGACCATGACCGGCTCAGTCGAACACCTACAGCGCCGGGAACGCGGCTACTTCTGTCTGCTGTTCGCGTTCTGGGCCACCGCACTGGCCGTGCCGCTCGCCGGTAACCTCGCCCTCGCCTGGCTCCTGGTCGAGGGGACCACCGCGACATCAGCGTTGCTCGTCGGGTTCAGCGGCAAACCGCGGGCGTTGGAAGCCGGATGGAAGTACCTCATCCTCACCTCGCTGGGACTCGGCATCGCGCTGCTCGGCGTGGGGCTGCTGGCCGCCGACGTGCCCCGTCACGGACTGGCGGGTCTGTCCTGGCCAGAGCTCAGTCGCTACTCGGGTACCCACCAGCAGGCCCTGGTCGCCTACCTGCTGGTGCTCGCCGGGCTAGCCACAAAGATCGGCTGGGCGCCGGTGCACAACTGGCTGCCGGACGCGCACTCGGAAGCGCCGCCACCGGTCTCGGCGCTACTGTCCGGGGCACTCCTTCCGGCGGCTCTCCTCGTCGCCTGGCGAGTCGAGCAGGCGCTCGCTCCGGTGTTGGGTCGGGAAGCCGCGCAGCGCGCCCTGATCGGCTTCGGCATGGTGTCGCTCGCCGTGGCTGTGCCCTTTCTGTGGCAGGCGTTGGCCTGGAAGCGTCTGCTGGCCTACTCGAGTCTCGAGCACATGGGAGTGATTGCGCTCGGCATCGGCTTCGGGACGCCGCTGGCGCTCGCCGGTGTCGCAGTGCACATAGTCGGGCACGCCGTGGCCAAGGCCCTGGGCTTCTACGCGGCGATTCCGCTGCTTGACCATGAGCCGCGCTCCGGCGGGCACGCCGCGGTCGGGATCGGCCGGAGCGCCCCACCGCTGGGTGCCGCCATGGGAATCTCCCTGGGTTCACTCGCCGGGCTCCCGCCGTCCCCGTTGTTCGCCAGCGAGCTACTGATCCTTGCTGGTGGCGTCGCCAGCGGCCATGCCCTTGCCGCTGCCATAGCCACGGTACTGCTCGCTCTGGGCTTCCTTGGCCTTGCGCACACACTGCTGGAGGTCGTCGCGGGCAAATCCAGGCGCCACAACCAGGCCCGGCCAGCCGGCCTTGCACCAGTCGTCCGGCTGGCCTGCGTCTCCGTGGCGCTGCTGCTGGGTCTGCTGGCCGTGGCTTTCACCCTGCCGAGTACTGCGTTCATCAGCGCGCTGATGCGAGGTGCGGCATGACGCCGCCCGGCGATGCCTACCTCGACCGGATCGCCACCGCGGTTGCCGACGGCGAGCAGTTCGCCGGCCTCTACGCCACCAGCGACAGGCAGATGGTCCGCACCGTGTGGATCGCCGCGGATGGCACACCGCGGCCCGAATCGATCGCCGTCGTCGACGGCAGCGTGCCCTCGATCGTCGGCCTCGTTCCGGCAGCGGGATGGGACGAACGAGAGGCCCACGACAGCTACCGGATCGAATTCGACGGTCACCAGCCGCTCCGGCCACTGATCGATCACGACGCGCCGTTGGAACGCTGGACAGTGCCGATCCGAGGGCAGGGCACCTACCAGGTCGCCGTCGGCCCGATCCACGCCGGCGTGATCGAGTCCGGTCACTTCCGGTTCCACGTCGTCGGAGACCGAATCCTGCACGTCGACGCCCAGCTGTTCTACAAACACCGAGGGCTGGAGAAGGCAGCGGAGGGATCATCGCTTCCCGACGGCATGGCGTTCGTCTCACGCGCCTGTGCCGGCTGTTCGGTCGCCAATGCGCTGGCCTACGCACACGCCTGCGAACAGGTGTCTGGGCAGCGTCCAACCGACGAGCTGCGTCGGGTCCGAACCATCCTGGCCGAGTTGGAACGGGTGTGGAACCATCTCAACGACATCGCCGCCGTCTGCGCCGGCGTCGGACTTGCCGCCGGCAACACAACGTTCGCCGCGCTCACCGAACGCGCCCGCCGACTCAACGCGACGCTCACCGAGCACCGTTTCCTATTCGGAGCCGTCCACTTCGGGCACAGCCCGCTGGAGTGGACATCCGACACGGTGCAGGCGACCGCCACAGAGCTGGCAGCGCTGTGCAGCGCAGCCACCCGAGGTTGGCGCGAACTCGCGTTCAACACGTCGTTTCAAGACCGACTACTCGACATAGGGGTGCTGGACCCGGCTGACGCCAGCCGGCTCGGTGTGGTCGGGCCGGCCGCCCGCGCCGCAGGCCTGGCCGACGACGTTCGGACGCACGCCGACCGGCTCTGTTATGGAGGGTTTCTCCCCGTCTCACCGGATCGGGCAACCGGCGACGTGCGGAGCCGGTTCGAGCAGCGAGGGCTCGAGCTGTGGCAGTCCTTCACGATTCTCGACCAGCTTCTGGACCGACCGGTCCTCCCGAGCCGCGCGACGGGCGAAACCGATCCGCAGCCGATCGCCGTCGGCATCGTCGAGAGTCCGCGCGGTCGGACTACTTGCGCAGTGGAGGCCGTAGACGGGCGAGTAAGTCGACTGCACCTGCGCACCGGCTCCTACGCGAACTGGCCGGCGGTAACCGCCGCCGCGGCCGGCAACCTGCTGCCCGACTTTCCGTTGATCAACAAGAGCTTCGAACTCTGCTACGCCTGCGTGGACCGCTGATGATCACATTGCTTCGTGATCTGCGGCACCTGCGGCACCGCCTGAACCTGAGCCGGCCTCACCCGGGTGGCAGCCTCGCGATCCGGCACTGCGACGCCGGCTCCTGCAATGGGTGCGAACACGAACTCACCCTCACCGCCAGCCCCTACTACGACCTGCAGCGATACGGACTGAACATCGTCGCCTCCCCGCGACACGCCGACGTCCTGCTCGTCACCGGCGCAGTGACCTCGCGGATGCACGAGGCGCTGCGTACCGCCTACCACGCAATGCCCGAACCTCGCCGGGTCGCTGCCGTAGGCGAGTGCGCCCTCGGCCAAGACCTGCTCGGCACGCCAGCGGAGATCATCGGTGCCGTGGACACCGTCATCCCCGTCGACCTGCGCATCCCCGGATGTCCACCCACACCCGAAGTCATCGCCGAAGCCCTTTTTGGCCTGCTCGCCTGGCGTGCCTGAACGGGCGACCGCAGTCCAAGCAACTTCCGTGTAATCGGCCGGTCTGGGCGCCATAAGGGCAAGCGGACGCAACCGCGCCCACCTGACCAGGTTCGTCTCAGCCGGTACGTGTCACCCGTTGCGCGTGGCGCGGAAGCTCGAATCGTCGCCGAGGTGGAAGGAGATGTGGCCTCGCCGCGACCTGTCCCCCTCAACCACCGCCCAGCCGCGACCGGTGGCGGGATCACCCTCGTCGAAACCTGCCCATGAGAACTCCATGCCCCTTGAAGGCGCCGAACAAGCACACCGACTTCCTCGTCATCGGGGACGGGTTCGTCGGAACCTTCGCCGCAGAGTTCCACACAGGCAAGGCGGCCGTGGCCGTGCGAATCAAAACCAAGGGTGGGCACATCGAGGTGCTCACCGAAGGAGGCCTCCTAGAACTGCTTGCCGAAACGACGACCTCGGGATCGCGCGGAAACGGTCGAGCGGGGCTTCTCAGGGGGTCAGCGGGAGGCTTGACTGATCCGCCACCGGTGAAGAACCCCCGCGCAAGAGCGATGCGATTCCGGCGAGAACTGAAAGAGCGGCGGCGACGGCGAACACCACCGCCAGGCCGTGATGAAACGGCTCCGCGATGAGGTTCGGAAAGAACGATCTGCCGGTAACGAGCTGCTGATTTGCTTTCGGAAGCTTCGACAGCTCATGGCGCGCCGTCAGCAGATGCCGCAGCGGGTTCACGCCGAGCACCGCCGCGAACAGCGACGACACGGGTGGCACGGCGGCGATGTCATGCGCTAGGCCATGTGGCACCCCCTGCTGCTCCAGGCCACCGGTCAATGCCCTCGGCAGTCGGCTCGCGAGTCCAACGATCATGAGCGAGAAGAAAACGCCGATCGACAGTGCCGTCCCGGAGTTCTGGAAGGTCGAGCGCATGCCTGATGCCACCCCGCGCTGCCTCGCCGGGACGCTACCCATGATCGACGAGGAGTTCGGGGCGGCGAACATGCCGCTACCTATGCCGTTCGCCGCGATGAGCAGCGCAAACGCCCAGTAGGGGAAGTTCACCGGCAACACCATCAGGCCAATGAAGCTGCCACCGAATACCAACATCCCGGTGGAAGCGAAGCCGCGAGCGCCAAAGCGGTCCGAAAGCGTGCCGGCCACCGGACCCGAGATGAGGAGGCCAGCCGTGAGCGGCAGCAGGAAGATTCCGGCCCAAAGCGGTGTCCTGCTGTAGTCGTAGCCGTGCAGGGGGAGCCAGATCCCCTGCAGCCACACGATGAGCATGAACTGCAGCCCGCCCCGGGCGATGGACACCGCGAACCCCGCCGCGTTGGCGGCCGTGAAGGCTCTGATCCTGAAGAGGCCGAGCTGGAAAAGCGGGTCGGCGACCTTGTATTCGATCAGGACGAAAGCCGCCAACAACACCAAGCCGGCGATCAGTAGGCCGACGACTGCGGGATTCATCCAGCCCATGGCATGCCCCCGGTAGGGCTGGATGCCATCGGTAATGGCGATCAAGACTGCGCCCAAGCCTAACGCGAAGGTTATGTTCCCCCACCAGTCGATCCGGCCGCCAGCTCGGTGTCCGGTGTCGCGCAGCTTGCGATACGCCCAGAGCGTTCCGAAGATGCCGACCGGAACGTTCACCCAGAACACCGCCCGCCAGTCCAGGACGGCCAGCACCCCGCCCGCGACCAGCCCGACGAACTGGCCGGCGATCGCTGCTACCTGATTGGTGCCCAGCGCGAACCCGCGTTGATCGGAAGGAAATGCATCGGTCAAGATCGCAGCCGAGTTGGCGGTCAACATGGACCCTCCGACGGCCTGAAGCACCCGCCAACCGATCAGCCACAACGCCCCGTGGGCACCCTCGAACGGATCGAAGGAGAGCAGGACGGAGGCGACCGTGAACACCGCGAATCCCGCGTTGTAGATCCTGACCCGGCCCCACATGTCACCGAGGCGCCCCACGGTCACGACCAACACCGCCTGCACAAGCCGGTAACCCATGATCATCCATAACAGGTAGCTGACGTTGCCGGGCGCCAGCGGATCCAAGTGGATACCACGGAAGATCGCCGGCAGGGCGATGATCACGATGGATCCGTCGAGTGCGGACATGAAGACCGCAGCGGTGGTATTCGACAGGGCCAGCCACTTGTAGCCGTCGCCGGGGGCCGCGCCGCGTCCCCGCTCCGGCCCGTGCGGCTTCCCCTGCCGCTCTGAGCCGCGCATCAGATGCTTTGCGCCAGCCGCTCGAGGAGAGGCGCGACCACCAGCAGTTGTTGAAGCTCCGAGAGCGTGAATCCGGCCGCGAGGGCTCGGGCCAGATGCTCGGTCCGCGCGTTACGCCCATTCCGCAGCGCTTGCCGGCCGACGTCGGTGAGCGACATAACGGCGCGCCGGCCATCCTCTGGGTCGGGACGTCGCTCGACGAGGCCGCGAGCCTCCAGCGCCCCAAGCGTCGCCCCCATCGACTGCGGGCTGATCTGCTCGGCCTTCGCAAGCGCGCTCGGCGTCGCCTGGCCGGCGCGATCCAGGCGGGCCAGCGCCGAGGTCTCCGGCAAGGTGAGCTCCCCTTCGGCCTGCATCTGCCGCAGCCGTCGGACGAGCAGGCCGACGCTCACCCGCAAGGCCCCGGCGATTTCCTCAGCGTCCAAGTCCACCATGTGCTAAGTCTGGCCTAACAAGTCCAGCCTTAGCAAGTGCCTCGCGCGCCGTTCCGCCAGAGGCTCGAGAGTCGGGGTCTGCGGCCGCCCCGCATGGGCGGAGCAGCCCGATCCCCACCCCGGCGGCGGCCGAACCCACACCATGCCGGTGAAAGCGCGTACCGTGAGGGTTGCTTCCCGCGACGCTGCTCTGGACTCCTGGCGGCAACAGAGCTCAACGTGCCCGAGGGGAGGGGTGGTGGATGAGCAGGGTCTGACGACCGTCCTAGTGGAATTCGCGCGCACCCTTACCGGCGAGTTCTCCATTCAAAAGATCCTCGACCACCTTGCCGACCGCGTGGCCGAGGTCATTCCGGTCGACGGCGCCGGCGTGCTGCTGATGGAAAGTGACGTCGAGCACCACTTCGTCGCCGCGTCCGACGATGTGATATTCGGTATCGAGGCCCTACAGATGGCATTGCAGGAGGGCCCGTGCCTGCAGGCCTACCGCACCGGACAGCACGTCGCCATCCGGGATCTCGCGCAAGACAAAACGTTCGCCCAGTTCTCGCCGGCCGCGTCGCAGGCCGGCCTCGGCGCCGTCTACAGCTTTCCGCTGCGCTTGGACGATCGCCAACTCGGAGCCCTCGAGCTCTACGCCAAAGAACCTCTGGAGCTCTCCGACGCCGACCTCGTCGGGGCCCAGATCCTCGCCGACGTCACCGCCGCGTACCTGTTCAACGCCCAGGCGCGGGAGGCGGCCCGCGAATTGGCCCGGACGAGTGCTGAGCTCGCCGCGACCTTGCAGGAAAGCCTGCTCCCCCCGGAGCTCCCCCAAGTGCCCGGACTGACGGTCGCCGGCCGGCTACTTCCCGGACGGGGCGGGACCCTCGTGGCCGGAGACTTCTACGACGTCTTCCCGTTGCCGGCGGGGCGTTGGGGCGTTCTCATCGGCGACGTCGTGGGCCACGGCGCTCGGGCGGCCACGCTCGCGACGGTCGCGCGCTACACCGTGCGCACGCTCGCCGTTCTCCAGGCCGCTCCGCGGCGGGTCCTCGCCGGTTTGAACGACACCGTGCTGGCCCGCGACGAGCCCGAGCGGTTCTTGTCGGCCATCTATCTGACCACCCGGGCCACCGCTGACGGCCTCGACATCAAACTCGCCCGAGGCGGACACCCGGCGCCGATGGTGCGCCGGGTGAACGGATCGGTCGAAGTCCTCGACACCCCGGGCCGGCTGCTCGGCTGCTTCCCGGACCCCGGTGTTAAGGACCTCCGGGTACGGCTGGCCCCCGGCGACCTGCTGCTGCTGCACACCGACGGGGTCACCGAGGCTCGACGTGAAACTGAACAGTTCGGCGACCAGCGGCTCCGGGCGATACTCGCCGCCAGCGGCGCGGACCCATCAACGCTCCTGGAAGCCACGCTCGAGGCCGTCCTTGCGCACTGCGACGGCAATCTCGCCGACGACGTGACCGTCCTCGCCCTACTGGCCACCTGAGTCCTTCGAGGCGGTCCGGCGACGTCCAAGCGCCAGCCGCAGGTTAGCCGGCCCGGATCGCGACCGCTTCGATCTCGACCAATTGGCCTGGGTAGCCGAGGTAGCAAACGCCGAGCGGCGGATCGAAGGCGTCCTTCTCCACCCGCCAGGCCCGGACGAGATCGGACCGCTCCGTTGCGACGACGAAACAGTTGTCTTCAGGATGTGAGCCGGATCGGAACCAGCGGCCGGCCGCGCGGTAAGCAGGTTCGCCACCGCCTTCTCGGACTGAGCCTCCAGATCGCCAGGTGCGACAGTTCGGCCCTGGGCATCGAGCGGGCAAGCGCCAGCGGTGAAGATGAGCCGTCCGAGTGGCGCGACCGATGCATAGGCGTAAGGGCTTCGGCGTAGAGCTCGACCGGTCGGACCGCATCCACATCCATGCCGGTCAGTATCACCAATCTGGACTGGGCCGGGTCACTCCCAGATCAGCCCGGGCGGCTGATCTGCGGCTGCACCACGAGCCGGATCGGATCGCCGTCCTTGGTCCGCAATTGCTCGACCCCCCGGCCCACGTCCTCGAGCGGCATCACCGCGGAGATCGAGCTGGACACATCGAAGCGGCCGCGCGAGACCAGATCGACCAGCTGATCAAGGTCGCGCTTCCGGTAGCCGAAATGCCCGAGCAGAGTCTGAGACGAGACCCCGAACAACACGCCTGCACCTAGTTCGATCCGGTCAAGGGACAACCCGATCATGAGCACCCGACCGAACCGCCCGGCACAGTCAGCCGCCTGGGCAAGCACCGAGTTGGCGCCGACGAGGTCCACGGTCAGGTCCAGCCCGAGCCCCCCGGTCAGACGCCGAATTTCCGCCGGCACGTCCGTACTCGACGGGTCGAGCGCATGGTCGGCGCCGAGCGCGAGTGCTCGTCGCCGCGCCGTCGGTCTGGGGTCCACCGCGACGATCAGCGCCGCACCGACCAGCCGGGCGATCTGGACCGCGTGGGTCCCCAGTCCCCCGATGCCCCACAGCCCGACCGTCTCGCCAGGGCGCAAGGCACCGCGACGGACCAGGCCGGCATACGGCGTGGCGACGGCGTCCGCCAGGATCGCCGCCTGGGCGAAAGGTAGGTCGTCAGGGATCCCGGCGAGGGTGAAGTAAGGAACGACCACGTACTCGGCCCAGGCTCCGTCGTAGTTGAAACCCATGGTTTCGAAACGCAGGCACTCCTCGACGTGGCCCCGCGCGCAGCTCGGACACTGACCGCATGGACGTCCGCCGGCGATTACGACCCGCTGACCCGGTTGCCAACTCGGAACAAGCTCGCCGACCGCCTCGACCACCCCGGCCGCCTCGTGACCCGGCGTCACCTCGGGCAGGAAACCGGGCAGCGAGCCATCGAGGAGATGCACGTCTGACAGGCAGATCCCGCAGGCCTCCACCCGCACCAGGACCTCGAGGGGACCGGGCGAGGGACGGCTGACCTGTCGAATGGTGAGGCCGAGCGTAGCCCGCTCGAAGCGGGCCGCCCGCATCGTCGTCATTCAGAGCTCCTCCCGCCGCGCCGTGGCGCCGCCGGACCCTACCCGACCGAACCCGGCCGAACACGTTTATCCCGGTAGGGCGGATGGGAAGGCCTATCCCGGACCTAACAGAGATTGGACGGGACCGCTGCGATGGCGTCCATGCCGCCCTACCACGCTGGCCTCTGGCTCCCCGTGGCGTTGCCACCCCGTGACGTCGGAGGCTCAGCGTCGGGCTGACGCCCGTTAGCCGAGCAGCCGCGGATGCCCGAACACGTTGAACTCGAAGTGCCCTCGCGGCCCATCCACGTGCGGGACGCGCGTCGGCAGGTTAGAGCTTATGCCTCGAGGTGGGAGCTACCCGATCAGGTGATCGAGGATCTGATGCTGGCCACCAGCGAGCTGGTCACCAATGCCATCGTGCACGCCGAATCCCTGGTCCGCCTTTCGATCACGCACTACACCGATCACGTCCGGCTCGAGGTCCAAGACGATCATCCACGGGTCCCGCTGGCCTCGGCTTCGGATGTAGAGGCGCCGAGCGGTCGCGGACTGGCCATTCTGCACACGATTTCGCGGTCCTGGGGAGTGGAGTCGATCCCGGGCGACGGCAAAAGGGTCTGGGCGGAGCTGGCGACAGCTGGGCAGTGAGTCGTCAGTCCAGGGCCAGCTGCGCCGGTAATCGGTTCGCTGCGGAACGCCGTGAACGGACCCCGATTGGCGCCACCCGACACCGACAAGGCAAGATTGCCCCATGACCAACATGACTAGCACCAGTCCGAGTTCGGCAGAGTGGGTCGGAGTCAGCGACGCTGCGGAAGCGGCCGGGGTGGCAGCCCAGACGGTACGCAACTGGATCGCCGCCGGCACGTTGAAGACCCGGACCGGGCAAGGACCACGTGGCGAACGTGCCGAGGTGAACCTCGCCGAGGTCCGTAAGCTCACCGCCGGCTCCTCCCGGACGAGCACGCGGCGGCCATCCCGGACCACGAAGGCCACGAAGCCGAAGGCCACCAGGGCGAAGAAGTCCGCCGGCAGGTCGACCGCACCGCGACGCGCAGCCGCGCGCGCCACGGCCCCGACCACGGTGACCGCCAGCCAGCCGGCCGCGCCGACCCGATCCGCCGCCGTGGAGTCGTCCGCCAACGAGTCGCGTGAGCAGCTGAACGCCCTCCAGCAGCGGGTCGAACAACTCGAAGTGGCGCTGCGCCAGTTGCGCCAGGAGCCGCCGCCCCGGCGCGGGTTCTTCCGCCACTAAACCGTCACCCCCGGCTCGACGCCGGGTTTCGAACGGTGCGCAACGGACGGTGACTCGCCGACCGTTGATGTTTGCATCCCCCCGGCTGGTCGTAGCGTCTCGCCCATGCATCGTCGGTGGGTCTCGGTCCCCGATGTACGCCATGGCGGCAGTCTCGCTCGCGGCGCTGCGCAAGCGTGATCCGGACCGCCCACGCTCCTACCGGCTGCCTTACGCCGGTGTCCTATGTCCGATCGCCTTCATCTGCGCCAACTTCATCGTGTACTGGTCCGGCTGGAACACGGTGTTCTGGCTATACGTGCTAATCGCGCTCGGCTTCGTGCTCTTCGGGGTCTACCAGGCGATGATCCCGGCGGAGCGGCGCGCCATCCTGAACTGGCGATCCGGGTCATGGATCCTGCCGTGGCTGGTGGGGTTGGCGATCATCTCCTGGCAGGGCCAATACTCGAGCGCGAGTCCGGTCCTCGGGATCACGTTGAACGACACCAACAACATCCCATTCTGGTGGGACCTCGTGGTAGTGGCGGTCTTCAGCCTGGTCATCTACTACTTCGCGGTCTCGCTGGCGCTGACGACCGAAGAGGTCGCCACCGCCGTGAAGACTGTCGAGGAGGAGGCTCGCGCCGAGCAGTCGGCCCTGGCGATCGGCTAGGCCTCCGCCGGGCTCGGCGGCTCAGGCAGCGTGCCGGCCAACCTCGCGCACGGCGGCGTCTTCGAGATCTGCGGCCTGCAGGATCAGATCAACGCCGCGGCTCCACTCGCCGCTAGACCAGGCGGCGCAGGCCTGCGCGGTCAGCTGGACCGAGCGACTCAGCAGACCCTGGTACTTCTCGGTCGCCATGACGCACTCCGAGGTCTGACTCATGTCCAGCTCCCTGCCGATGTGTTCACCTGCATTCTGCATCGGCAGGCACTGCGCCGAGCCCAACAGTTCACAACGGGTTGACAACACCGTCTTGAACAATCCCCGGGTCGATCTCGGATGAATGCGGACATGTCGGGCGGATACGAGGGGATCAGCCGCGGTCAAGGTCGAGCAGACCCTCGCGGACCGCCGTCGCCAGGGCCTCGAGCTTGGAGTGCACACCGAGCTTGGCCAGCACGCTCTGAACGTGGTTGCGCACCGTGAAGACGCTGATGCCCAGACCGTCGGCGATCGCCGCGTTCGCCATTCCCTGGGCGAGCAGCCGGAGCACGTCGAGTTCGCGAGGGCTCAGGTCCGAACCGAGGCTTCGCTCACGGCGATGCAGCTTGGGCAGCAACCGGGCCAGCAACATCGGAGAGATGTTCACCTCGCCGGCCGCAGCGGTGCGCACCGTAGACACGAGTTCGTCGATGTTCGCCGTCTTGGTCACGAAACCGGAGCAGCCGGCCTCGATCGCCGCCACGAGCACCTGCTCGGACTCGGAGGCCGTGAGCATGACGATCCGGACCTCAGGGGCGATCTCCTTCAAAATGGTGGTGCCGGCCACCCCGTCGCCGTCCGGAAGCTTGTAGTCGAGGACGACCACGTCCGGGCGGGTAGCGGCCACCTGGGCTTGGGCCTGGGTCAGGTTCATGGCCCGGCCGACCACCTCCAGATCGGCGGTGCGTTCGAATGCCAGCTCGAGGCTGGATGCGAACAGCTCATGGTCGTCGACGATCAGGACACGCACGGTCGGCGAACCGCCAGCGGCCGCCAGGTCCGGGCTCTGCTCGGTCACGGCCATGATCGTCATCCCGTCTGAACATCCATGAGACTGGGGACGAATCGGTGCCGACCGGCTCGCCCCTCCCTAGGATCGCACCTCATGACACTTATCGTGCCGAATGGTCGGATAGTCATCTACTCCGATATCGGCTGCCCCTGGGCCTCGCTCGCCGTCCACCGGTTGCGGGCCCGGCGGCGCGCCCTCGGCCTGGAGGGCGCTGTCCTACTGGATCACCGGGCGTGGCCGCTAGAGCTGGTCAACGGGCGCTGCACCCCCAAGCCGACCATCGACGCGGAGGTTGCGGTGATCGGATCGCATGAGCCGGCGCTCGGCTGGCGCCCGTGGCGCCGACCGACACACACCTACCCGGCCACCACCCTGCTTGCGCTCGAGGCGGTCCAGGCAGCCAAGATCGATGCCGTGGGCGGCCTGGCCGGCAGCGAGGATCTCGACGCCGCACTGCGCGACGCGTTCTACGTCGGCTCGGAGCCCATCAGCATCTACCCGGCGGTGATCAACGTGGCACGGGGCTGCCCCTCCGTCGACGTAGCGGCGCTCGAGGATCGGCTGCAAGCCGGCGCCGGCCGGCCTGAGGTCTTCGAGCAGTGGGGCCGGGCGAGGGAGGACGGCGTCACAGGTTCGCCGCACCTATTCCTCCCCGGAGGCGAGGACGTCCAAAACCCCGGGATCAAGATCCAGTGGAGCCAGGAGACCGGTCAGGGGTTCCCGCGGATCATGGCCGACGACCCCTCGGCAATCGACACCATCCTGCGGCGGGCGGCCGCCTGACCGGAGCCACCCGCGCGGGGCGCCGCGCCGAGCCAGGCCGCGTAGGCTGATCAGTTGTTTGGTACCGAGCCACACCTGAGAGGCGATCGCGCCGTGACCACGCAGTCCGACGACCCACTGGCCGGTTTCGGTCCCAACGAGTGGCTCGTCTACGAGATGTACCAGCAGTACGTCAAGGATCCCGAATCTGTCGACCGGGCCTGGTGGGACTTCTTCGCCGACTACCAACCGGGCGAGCTGCCCGCCTCCCGCGACAGTCGGGGGCCGGCGGTCCCCGCCGCAAACGGCCAGCCACCGGCAGCCCGTCCCCCAGCCCCGCCGGCGGCCAACCCGGCAGCCCCGCCGGCGGCCAACCCGGCACCCCCCGCCGCCGCCCCCCCCTTGGCCAGCCCGGCGCCCACCGCCGACCCGGCCGGGAACGCCGGTGGCCCCGAAGTCCGGCCGCTGCGCGGCGCTGCCGCCCGGGTCGTGACGAACATGGAGGCCAGCCTGACCGTCCCGACGGCGACGAGCGTCCGGGCGATCCCGGCAAAGCTGCTCATCGACAACCGGGTTGTGATCAACAACCACCTCCGCCGCGGTCGCGGTGGCAAGGTGTCGTTCACCCACATGATCGGCTTCGCCCTGATCCGGGCGCTCGACGCAGTACCCGCCATGAACCGGGCGTTCACCGACGCCGACGGCAAGCCCGGGGTCGCCGTCCCGGAACACATCAATCTCGGGATCGCGATCGACCTCCAAAAGGACGACGGATCTCGCCAACTGCTGGTGCCCTGCGTGAAGAGCTGCGAGGCGCTGGACTTCGGCCAGTTCTGGACCGCGTACGAGGACGTCGTGCGCAAGGCACGAACCGGCAAGCTCAACGCCGACGACTTCGCCGGCACCACGATCAGCCTGACGAACCCGGGGACTATCGGCACCGTGCATTCGGTACCCCGGCTGATGACCGGGCAGGGAGCGATCATCGGCGTCGGGGCGATGGAGTACCCGGCCGAGTACCAGGGGGCGAACCCGGAAACGCTGGCCCGGCTGGCCGTCAGCAAGGTGCTCACCCTGACCAGCACCTACGACCACCGGGTCATCCAGGGCGCCGAGTCCGGGGACTTCCTACGCCGCATGCACGACCTGCTGCTCGGCGACGGCGGCTTCTACGACGAGCTGTTTCGGAGCCTGCGGATCCCCTATGAGCCGGTCCGCTGGGTCACCGACATAGCCGCGAGCCACGACGACGAGGTGTCCCGGCCGGCCCGGGTCCTGGAACTGATCCATGCGTTCCGGGTCCGTGGCCACCTGATGGCGGACACGAACCCACTGGAATTCGAATTGCGCCGCCATCCCGATCTCGACGTCGTCAATCACGGGTTGTCGCTGTGGGATCTCGACCGCGGCTTTGCGACCGGAGG
Source organism: Mycobacteriales bacterium (assembly GCA_035533475.1). Lineage (NCBI taxonomy): Bacteria > Bacillati > Actinomycetota > Actinomycetes > Mycobacteriales > Mycobacteriales bacterium. Next base: position 29,995 of record DATLTS010000057.1, read on the forward strand.
CTTCGGCGATCAGCCGGTGATGAAGCTTCGGGACGTCCTCGGTGTGCTCCGCGACTCGTACTGCCGCACGGTCGGCATCGAGTACATGCACATCCAGGATCCGGAACAACGGCGTTGGATCCAGGACCGGGTCGAGCGGCCGCACGCAAAACCGGCTCGCGAGGAGCAGCTGCACATCCTCGGCAAGCTCAACCAGGCCGAGGCTTTCGAGACGTTCCTCCAGACCAAGTACGTAGGCCAGAAGCGCTTCTCGCTGGAAGGCGCGGAGACGACGATCGCCCTGCTCGACGCGTTGATCGATGCGGCCGCGCACGCCGACATGGACGAAGTTGCGATCGGAATGGCCCACCGTGGGCGGCTGAACGTGCTCGCCAACAATGTCGGCAAGAGCTACGGCGAGATCTTCCGCGAGTTCGAAGGGAACCTGGACCCGAAGAGCGCGCACGGCTCCGGCGACGTCAAATATCACCTGGGCGCCGAGGGTTCCTACCGGTCCGAGGACGGCCCCGGGGTGACGGTGACCCTGACCTCGAACCCGAGCCACCTCGAGGCGGTCGACCCGGTGCTCGAGGGGATCGCCCGGGCCAAGCAAGATCTGATCAACCGGGGCGAAGGTGGATTCACGGTCGTCCCGGTCCTCATCCACGGGGATGCCGCGTTCGCCGGCCAGGGGGTGGTCGCCGAGACGCTCAACCTGTCCCAACTCCGCGGATACCGAACGGGTGGCACGGTCCACGTCGTCGTCAACAACCAGGTCGGCTTCACCACCTCTCCGGCGGCCGGCCGGTCCAGCGTGTACGCAACCGACGTCGCCCGGATGATCCAGGCACCGATCTTCCACGTGAACGGCGACGATCCGGAGGCGAGCGTCCGGGTCGCCCGACTGGCCTTCGACTTCCGCCAGGCGTTCAAAAAGGATGTCGTCATCGATCTCATCTGCTACCGCCGGCGGGGGCACAACGAGGCCGACGACCCGTCCCTCACCCAGCCGCTGATGTATGACCTGATCGACGCCAAGCGGAGCGTCCGGAAGCTGTACACCGAGTCACTCATCGGCCGTGGCGACATCAGCGTGGAGGAGGCCGAGCGAGCGCTGAAGGACTATCAGGAGCAGCTCGAGAAGGTCTTCGCCGAGACCAGGGAGGCGGGACACGCTCCGGCCAGCCCCTGGGTCGAGCAGTCCTCGGAACCGACACCCGACGAAGACGTCGAGACCGCGGTGAGCGATGAGGTGCTCAAGCGGATCTCCGACGGCCAGCTCACGGCCCCGGATGGCTTCACGGTGCACCCCCGGCTACTCACCCAGCTGCAGCGACGCAACCAGATGCTCGCCGAGAACGCGGTCGACTGGGCCACCGCCGAGACCTTCGCATTCGGCGCGATCTTGCTCGAGGGCCGCGTCGTGCGCTTGTCCGGCCAGGACACGCGTCGCGGCACCTTCGGACAGCGGCATGCGGTGATCGTCGACCGCAAGACGGGGGAGGAGTACACCCCGCTGGCCCACCTGGCGCCCGATCAGGGGGCCTTCTACCTCTACGACTCGCTGCTCTCGGAGTACGCGGCCATGGGGTTCGAGTACGGCTATTCGGTTGCCCGGCCGGAGGCTTTGGTCTGCTGGGAAGCTCAGTTCGGCGACTTCGCCGACGGCGCTCAGACTGTTATCGACGAGTTCATCGCGAGCGGCGAGGCCAAGTGGGGGCAGCGCTCGTCCCTCACCCTGCTGCTGCCGCACGGCTACGAGGGCCAGGGGCCGGACCACTCCTCGGCCCGGATCGAGCGTTTCCTCGCGATGTGCGCGCAGGACAACCTGACGGTCGCCATGCCGAGCACACCGGCGAACTATTTCCACCTGCTCCGACGCCAGGCGCTGACCAGGCGGCGCCGGCCGCTCGTCGTCTTCACCCCGAAATCGCTGCTGCGGCTCAAAGCCGCGACCTCACCCGCAGCGGCCTTCACCGGGGGGCGGTGGGAGCGCGTTATCCCCGATCCGGAGGGCCCACCGGCAGACCGGGTGCGGCGGATCCTCATGTGCACCGGCAAGGCCTATTACGAGCTTGCCCGGGCGAGGGACAAGGCCCCCGCCGACCTGGCCGCGGCCACCACCATCGTCCGCATCGAGCAGCTCTACCCGCTTCCGGCGGCCGAGATCGAATCGGTGCTCGAGTCCTACCCGACCGACGCCGAGCTGGTCTGGGCACAAGAGGAACCGGCGAACATGGGCGCGTGGCCGTTCATGGCGCTGAACCTGCCGCCGGTCCTCGGCGACCGCATGCTCTCCTCGGCCACCCGCCCGGCGAGCGCGTCAACGGCCACCGGCTCGATGCTCGCGCACGAGGGGGAACAGCAGCGTCTGTTCGACCGCGCGTTCGGCGCACGGCCGCGCTGAGCCGTGTACGCGACCGACCGTGGCATCGAGGAGCTCTCCGGACGCCGCGGGGAGGAGGAGGTCAGCCTGGCGTGGCTGGCGGAACGGCTCCGTGACTTCGTCGACCTCCACCCCGAGCTCGACGCCCCCGTCGATCGGCTGGCCAGCTGGCTGGCCCGGCTCGACGAGGAGTAGGCCGGCGGCCGCCACTCAGACGGTCAGGACGATCTTGCCGAACACGTCCCCCGCCGCGAGCCGGGCAAAGCCGGCCGCCGCGTCCGCCAGCGCGAACACCCCGTCGATCGGCGGTCGCACGCCGGTGACCTCGCAGAATCGGAGCAGCGCCTCGAGCTCCTCCCTGGTCCCCATCGTCGACCCGACAACCGAGAGCTGGGTGAAGAACACCCGGCTCAGGTCCGCGGGGGGGGTTCGATCCAGAGGTGGCTCCGGACACGACGACGGTGCCTCCCGGGCGCAGACACCGCAGCGAATGCGCCCACGTCGCCTGGCCGACCGTCTCCATGACCGCGTCGACCCGCTCGGGCAACCGCGCGCCCGGCGGGAACACCGCGTCGGCACCTAGCTCGCCCACCCGCACGCGCTTCGCCTCGTCCCGGCTGGTCGCCCACATCCGGTACCCGGCGGCTCGCCCGAGCATGACGAGCGCGGTCGCCACCCCGCCGCCGGCGCCCTGGACCAGCACGGTGCCGCCGGGTGCGACCCCAGACTTGGTGAACAGCATCCGGTACGCCGTGAGCCATGCCGTGGGCAGGCAGGCGGCCTCGAGGAAGCTCAGGCCGGCTGGTTTCGGCAGCAGGTTGCGGGTGGGCACCGCCACCCGCTCGGCCAGCGTCCCGTCGTAACGCTCGGAGAGAAGCGACCGGGACGGATCGTTCGTCTCGTCACCACCCCCGCGCCCGGGGTCGGCGATGACCGGGTAGACGACGACCTCGCGGCCCGTGTCGTCGAGCCCGGCCGCGTCGCAACCCAGCACGATCGGCAGCTGGTCCTCGGTGATCCCGACCCCTCGCAGCGTCCAAAGGTCGTGGTGGTTGAGGGAGGCGGCCCGCACCTGCACCGTCGACCAGCCCGACGCGGCGGTGGGCTCGGGACGCTCGCACACCTCGAGACCAGCCAGTGGATCGGCGAGGTCGATACGGGCGGCGACGGCTGCGAGCACCCAGCCAAACTACGGCAGGCGGCGAGGCGGTCTCAGCGACCGGCCACGCCCTCGCGCCGGGCGGCCGCGGCGACGGCCGCGGCGACCGCGGGCGCGACCTGCGGGTCGAACACACTGGGGATGACGTGGTCGGCGGCGAGCCGGTCGCCGACCACCCCGGCGATGGCGTCGGCGGCGGCCAGCTTCATCTGCTCGGTGATCGACCGCGCCCGCACGTCGAGCGCACCGCGGAAGATGCCCGGGAAGGCGAGCACGTTGTTGATCTGGTTGGGGTAGTCGCTGCGTCCGGTTGCGACGACCCTGGCGTAGCGATGCGCCACCGCCGGCGAGATCTCCGGGTCGGGGTTCGCAAGGGCGAACACGAAGCCGCCGGGCGCCATCCGGGCTACCGCCTCCTCCGGCACCTGTCCGGCGGAGACCCCGATGAAGACGTCGGCCCCGTCGAGTGCCTCGACCAGGGCTCCCGCGAGCCGGGCCCGGTTGGTCGCGGCGGCGAGTGCGGCCTTCACCGCGGTAAGCCCGCTCCGGTCGACATGCAGGATCCCTTGGCTGTCGGCGACCGCGATGTCGCCGATCCCGGCGTCGAGCAGGATCCGGGTGACGGCGACTCCGGCGGCCCCCGCCCCGGAGACCACCACCCGCAACGAGGCAAGCGTTCGGCCAGCCAGCCGGGCCGCGTTCTTCAGCGCGGCGAGCACCACGACCGCGGTGCCGTGCTGGTCATCGTGGAAGACCGGGATGTCCAGTTGCTCGCGCAACCTGCGCTCGATCTCGAAACAGCGCGGAGCACTGATGTCCTCGAGGTTGATTCCGCCGAACCCCGGGGCGAGCCGAACCACGGTGTCGACGACATCGTCGACTTCACGCGCGTCGAGGCAGATCGGGACGGCGTCGACATCGGCGAAGTGCTTGAACAGCAGTGCTTTCCCCTCCATCACCGGTAGCGCTGCCGCCGCACCGATGTCGCCAAGTCCGAGCACCGCGCTGCCGTCGGTGACGACCGCGACGCACGAGCCCTTCCAGGTGTAGTCGTAGACGAGCGCCGGCTCCTCGGCGATCGCCGTGCACACCCGAGCGACCCCGGGGGTGTAGGCGAGGGAAAGGTCGTCGCGGTCACGCAGCGGAACCCGGGACCTGACCTCGATCTTCCCCCCTCGATGCAAGGCGAAGGCGGGATCCGCGTCGCGCGGATCGACAGCAGTCATCGGTAGTGGCTCCACGGCCATGGCAGGATTCCTCGACGCCGCCGAGCGGCCGCCGAGCGGCCCCGAACAGCGGTCGAACAGCGGTCGAGCGGCGGGCGAACAGCGGGCGATTGAAGTGAGCCTCGGTCAGGCCTTTCGGACTCGGGGGTCACCCGCAGCTCGAATTGTCCCACACCGGCCGCGGTGGTCGGTCGGCTATGGTGCGCGATCGTGGAAGTGCACCAGCTCGCCGTGCCTGGTGCGTGGCTCTTCCGTCCGCAGCAGTTTCCGGACGAACGGGGACGGTTCCTCGAGTGGTTCAAATCCGACGTGTTCACGGCTGCGGTCGGACATCCGCTGACCGTCGCCCAGGCCAACCACTCGGTTTCCGGGCGCGGCGTGCTGCGGGGGGTGCATTACGCCGACGTCCCGCCCGGCCAGGGCAAGTACGTCTACTGCACCCGCGGTGCGGTGCTCGACGTCGCGGTCGACCTCCGGGTCGGTTCGCCCACCTTCGGGGTCAGCGCGGCCGTCCGACTCGACGACGAGGATCGCTGCGGGCTTTACCTGGCCGAAGGGCTCGGGCACGCCTTCCTCGCCCTCGCTGACCAATCCAACGTCGCGTACCTGTGTTCGACCCCGTTCACCCCCGGTGCCGAGCACGGGATACATCCGACCGACCCCGAGCTCGGTCTGCCCTGGCCGGCCGATGTCCCTCCCCGCCTCTCGGCGAAGGACGCGGCGGCACCGACCCTGGCCGAGGCCCAGCTCGCCGGCTCGCTCCCCCGCTACGAGGACTGCCTGGCCCGCTACGCCGAGCTGCGGTCGGGCGCTCGCCGATAGCGGCCGAGAACCCGACCGACCACCGATTCGGGCCCGACCGGTCCGAACAGCCGGCTGTCGTCACTGGCCGCCGGGTTGTCGCCGACCACCCACAACCGGCCGTCGTCGAGCACGCGGCCGACCCGCTTGACCACCAGGAGCTCGGGCCGGTCCGGGCGGCGCAGTACCACCACTGCCCCGGAACGGATACGCCGCCCGCTGGTCGCGCTCCAACGCACGACCAGCCAGTCGCCGGGCCCCAGCGCCGGCAGCATGGAGTTGCCGGCGACCTCGACCCGACCCAACGGCCAGCGCATCCGCCCTCCCGGTTCCGCCGCGCCCGCCCGGGGGTAGTGTCGGGCGCAAGGCCATTGTCTTCGCGGAAGGACCTCCGATGCGCGCACTGCGCCGCCTCCTCGCCCCATCCACCGTCGTGCACGCCCACTGCGACCTGCCATGCGGGGTCTACGACCCGGCACAGGCGAAGGTCGAGGCCGACTCGGTCAAGGCCATCCAGGAGAAGTACCAAGCGAATGAGGACCCAGCCTTCCGAGCCCGCGCCCTACAGATCAAGGAACAGCGCGCCGAGCTCGTCAAGCACCATCTGTGGGTGCTCTGGACCGACTACTTCAAGCCCGCTCATTTCGAGAAGTACCCACAGCTCAACCAGCTGTTCAACGACGCGACGAAGCAGGCGGGAGCCGGCGGGGTCAAGGGTTCGGTCGACCCGGCGACCGGCCAGAAACTGCTCGACCAGATCGACGAGATCGCCAAGATCTTCTGGGAGACGAAGCAGGCGTAGCCCGATCCCGTGGGGATCGTGCTGCTCGTCCGGCACGGGGAAACGGAATGGAGCAGGGACGGCCGCCACACCGGCCGAACCGACATTCCACTGACCGGCACCGGGGAAGCGCAGGCCGCTGCGGTGCGGGCGACGCTGGCGGCGCTCCGGTTCCAACTTGTGCTGTGCAGTCCGAGCGGCCGGGCCCGGCGGACCGCGGAACTCGCCGGGCTCACCGACATCGAGCTGGACCCGGACCTCGTCGAGTGGGACTACGGCGACTACGAGGGCCGGACCACCGCGGACATCCAGCAGGACCGGCCGGGCTGGTACCTGTGGACCGACGGTGTCCCCGATGGGGAGACGGTGGCCCAGGTCGGGGCCCGCGCCGACCGGGTCCTGGCCCGGATCGCCCCCGCCCTCGAGGCCGGTGACGTCGCCCTCGTCGGGCACGGCCATGCGCTCCGCGTCCTCGCCGCGCGATGGATCGACCTACCGCCCGCGGCCGGCGCCCGGTTGCGCCTCGACACGGGCACCCTGTCGCGCCTCGGTGCGGAGCACGAGCGCCCGGTGCTCGACACCTGGAACGCCCCGGTGCACCGATGAGCATCCGCCCGGCGACCGCAGCCGACGTCCCGGTCATCGCCGACCTGATCCGCGACCTTGCCGCCTACGAACGCGCAGCCGACGAAGTGCGGATCACCGAGGCCGATCTCGCCCGTCACCTGTTCGGCGAAAATCCGGTGGCCTTCGCGCACGTCGCCATCTCCTCTAACGAGATTCTCGCCGGTTTCTCCCTCGCTTTCCTCACTTTTTCCACGTGGCTGGGACGTCCCGGGATCTATCTGGAGGATCTGTTCGTCCGCCCGGAGTGCCGCGGTCAGGGGTTGGGGCGCGGGCTGATGCGCGCGCTGGCCCGCACCGCCGTCAAGCGCGGCTACGGGCGCCTCGACTGGGCCGCCCTCGACTGGAACACCCCGGCAATCGACTTCTACCGGGAGCTCGGCGCGGTGCCGCTCGAGGAGTGGACGACCTTCCGGCTCACCGGTCCGGCGCTGGTGGCGTTGGCGGAAGACCCCGCCCCCGGCAAACCTCCCCCACCGGTGTGAGTTCCCGGCGCGGCGGGGTACGGTTCGCTACCGGAACCCGAGCATCCTGCCCGTCTCGTCGCCGGGTTGCCATGGAGGCTGGATGATCCAGGACTCGGCAGCGCCGCGCCCGAGCGGCGCGCTGGTACCCGACCTCGTGACGATCTCGCTGCCGGCCGCGGGTGCCTACCTGTCGGTTCTGCGGACCGCGACCGCGGGGCTCGCGGCGCGCCTGGATTTCACCCTGGATGAGATCGAGGACCTGCGGATCGCCGTGGACGAGGCCTGCGCCATGCTGCTTTCCCAGGCCCTCCCGGGAGCCGATCTCGACTGCCGGTTCGAGCTGGGCGCGGACACCATGGCGGTCTCCGTCGCGGTGCTCACCCAGGACGGCCTGGAACCGTCCCGAGACACGTTCGCCTGGACCGTCCTGTCGGCGCTCGCCGGCGAGGTCGACGCGGAAGCCGACGTCGACCAGCGGGTGACGATCCGGCTGCGCAAGCGGCGTGGCGCCGCCGCGACCGGATGACCGACAATCCGCCCGAGGTCGAGGTCGAGGTCGAGTTGGTCGTCGAGCCCGACCTGATCGAGGTCACCGGCCGGGCCCGGGCGCCGCACGATCGGAGCTACGCGCGCGCCCAGTTCGCCCGGCTCGCGGACCTGGCTCCCGAGGATCCCCAGCGGCCCCGGATTCGCGACGAGCTGGTCGAGCTGCACCTCCCCCTCGTCGAGTACCTCGCCCGCCGGTTCCGCAACCGCGGGGAACCTCTCGACGACCTGGTCCAGGTCGCCACGATCGGTCTGATCAAGAGCGTCGACCGTTTCGACCTGGAGCGAGGGGTCGAGTTCTCCACCTACGCGACCCCGACGATCGTCGGCGAGATCAAGCGGCACTTCCGGGACAAGGGCTGGGCGATCCGGGTACCGCGCCGGCTTCAGGAGCTCAAGCTTCAGCTCACCAAGGCCACCGGCGAGCTCTCGCAGACCATCGGGCGCTCGCCGACGGTGGCCGAGCTTGCGAACTTCCTCGGGATCAGCGAGGAGGAGGTGCTCGAGGGACTGGAGTCGGCAAACGCCTACTCGGCGATCTCCCTCGACGCGCCGGACGGCGGCAACGAGGACGCCCCGGCGGTGGCCGACAGTCTCGGCGCGCTGGACGACTCGCTCGAGGGGGTCGAGTACCGGGAGTCGCTCAAGCCGCTTCTGGAGCGGCTGCCCCCTCGCGAGAAGCGAATCCTGTTGCTCCGTTTCTTCCGCAACATGACCCAGTCGCAGATCGCCACCGAGCTCGGGATCTCCCAGATGCACGTGTCCCGGTTGCTCGCCCGGACCCTGGCCCAGCTGCGCGAAGGCCTGCTCAGCGACGAGTGATCAGCCCGCGGTCGGGATCTCGAACGGGCCCCGGGCGCTCGGCGTCGCGAGTAGACCCAGAACTGCCAGCGCCGGCGCCCCGACCGCCGCCGCGATCCCGGCCTTGCCCCCCTGGAGCAGGCCGGCGGCGACCGGGACGGCCAGCAGCTCCAGGAGCACGACCGGGGACCGGGCGAAGCGGCGCCCCGCGCGGAGCGGCCGGACCAGCCAGAGCAGCGCCGCCGCGGCCACCACGCCCAGTGCACCGCCGAATACCGCGGTGACAACGTCGTGGGGGCGGCCGACGACGATCCGGGCCAGGTAGTCCCCGGATCCGACGAGCAGCGCGAGCCCTTCCACCCCGACCAGCACCGCCGCGGCGTCGAGCGGAGTGGACCTCGGCATGCCGGCGACCCTAGCCGGGAGGGTGGGATCGCCCGGCGCGACCGGGCCGCTACTGTGACCGTTCATGCGCGCGTTGCTGGTCGTCAACCCGAAGGCCACCGCAACGACGGCACGCGGGCGCGACATCCTCTCCCGGGCGCTCGGAAGCGATCTCAAGCTCGACGTCGCGGAGACCGAGCGGCGAGGGCACGCCCGGGTGCTCGCGCGCCAGGCGGTCCGCGACGAGTTCGACCTCGTGGTCGCACTCGGCGGCGACGGCACGGTCAACGAATGCGTCAACGGGCTGCTCGACGACGGCCCCGGGTCCACCGCGCTGGCCGTCGTGCCCGGGGGCGGCGCGAACGTTTTCGCGCGCACGCTCGGGCTGCCCCTGGACCCGGTGGAGGCGACGAGCGCGGTGCTCGAGGCGCTCCGGGCCGGCCGGAGCCGGCGGATCGGCGTCGGGCGCGCGGACGACCGTCACTTCACCTTCACCGCCGGCCTCGGACTCGACGCCGCAGCGGTCCACTCCGTGGATCGCGCCCGACGGCGCGGCCGGCGCTCGACACCGCAGCGCTATCTGCGCGCCGCGGTGAACCGCTACCTGCTCGCCACCGACCGCCGGCACCCCGCGATCACCTTCGAGCCGACCGGCGGCGAACCGGTGCCTGGCCTGTTCGTCGCCATCGTCTCCAACTGCTCACCATGGACCTACTTCGGCGATCGCCCGGTCTACACCAGCCCGCGGGCGAGCTACGACGACGGGCTCGACCTGTTCGCGATGCGCCGCCTCGGCGTGCCGTCCGTGACCCGAGCGGGGCTCGGGATGCTCTCCGCGCGGCAGATCGGCCCGCGGGGCCGGGCGGCTGTGCACCGTCACGACCTGGCCGGCTTCCGACTCATCGCCGAGCGCCCGTTGGACTTCCAGGTGGACGGCGAGTATCTCGGGGAACGGCAGGCCGTGAGCTTCACCGCCTGCCCGGGCGCGCTTCGCGTGATCGCCTGATCCCGCCGGTCGACCACGAAACGGACATTCGGTACCGGATTGCCGCCCCGGTGTGACGAATGCGACACGCAAACCCGTAAAAGTGCTGGCAACGATGCTTGCACGCACTACGGGTGTCACGTAGCGTTCAGCGGGTAATCAAGGTCTAGACGCGCCCGGCTTCCTGCGCATAGCGTGTAGAGACGGTACCTCCGGAACCCGCGAGAGGGGCCTTTCCGGCCGAGCTCGTGAAAAAGTTCACAAGGTGGCCCGACCCGGGCCGCCCCGACCGTTGAGGAGTGGCACGCATGGACTGGCGACACGCCGCCGCCTGCCGTGACGAGGATCCCGAACTGTTCTTCCCGATCGGGAACACCGGGCCGGCCCTCCTCCAGATCGAGGACGCCAAGGCCGTCTGCCGGCGCTGCCCGGAGACCGAACCGTGCCTCCAGTGGGCGATCGAGACCGGCCAGGATGCCGGGGTCTGGGGCGGGCTGTCCGAGGACGAGCGCCGGGCCCTGCGCCGGCGCGGCGCCCGGGCCCGGGCGCACACCGCCTGACCTTCGATGGCCGAGCGCTACGTCCGCCCGCCGCTCGTCGCCACGGATCCCCCGTCGGCCTGGGCCGCGAAATGGCGGTTCCGCGTCATCCTCTACGCGCTGGCGTTGATCTTCGTCGGGCTCGTCGTCCTGATCATCTTCGTGATCCACCCGTTCAATAGCGAGACCAGCCCCACCGGCGAGGTCCTGCTGCGGTTCGCCGCCGGCCACCCGCACTGACTCAGCGGGTTGCCGGGAGGGTGTCGTTGAGGATCGGAACGTCGATGGCGGCGCGGGTGCCACCCTCTCGACCCGGGCCGACGCTGAGCACCCCACCGAGCTCGCCCTCGATCAGCGTTCGGACGATCTGGAGCCCGAGCTGGGGGGAGGCCCCGAGGGCGAACCCGGGCGGCAGGCCCGCCCCGTCGTCGACCACCTCGACGACCAGTCGGCGACCGGTCCGAGCCGGCCGGACGCGCACGAGGCCGCCCTGACCGGTCGGGAAACCATGCTCGACCGCGTTCTGCACGAGCTCGGTCATCACCATCGCCAGCGGCGTGGCCAGCGCCGCCGGCAGGACCCCGAAGCTGCCCTCCCGGACCACGCGGACCGCCTCGTCCCCGGCGGCGACGTCGCGGACCAGGGCGAGCACCCGGTCGGCGATCGCATCGAAGCCGACCGCCTCGTCGAAGGTGAGCGACAGCGTCTCGTGCACGACAGCGATCGAGCTCACCCGGCGAACCGACTCCTCGAGGGCCAGTCGAGCCTCCGGCACGGACAACCGGCGCGCCTGGAGGCGCAGCAGCGCCGCCACGGTCTGGAGGTTGTTCTTCACCCGGTGGTGGATCTCCCGGATCGTGGCGTCCTTCGAGATGAGCTGACGGTCCCGGCGACGCAGCTCGGTGACGTCGTGGACGAGCACGATCGCTCCGATGTGCCGCCCCCCGATCCGCAGCGGGAGCGCCCGGAGCTGCACGGTCGCGCCGGCGGTCTCGATATCACCGGTCCGGGGCTCCCGGGCGGTCGCCACGGCAGTGACTGGCCGGTCGATCGGATCGGCGGCCGGCGCGAGCGTTTCGGTCAGTGCACCCAGATCCCGGCCCAGCAGATCGCCGGCGAAGCCGAGGCGCCGGTAGGCCGAGACCGCATTCGGGCTGGCGAACACGACGACCCCGTCACCGTCGAGACGCATCAGCCCGTCACCGACCCGCGGGCCGGCCTGATCGGCCGCGCCGTCCGCCGGATACGGGAACGTCCCGTCGGCGATCATGCTTGCCAGGTCGCTGGCGCTTTGCAGGTAGGCGATGTCCAGCCGGCTGGGCGTGCGGGCAGCCGCCAGGTTGGTGTCGCGGCCGATGACCGCGATCACCCGGTCAGCGTGGCGGACCGGGATCGCCTCCTCCCGGACCGGCGATCCGCCGCCCCACTCCGGATCGCCCTCCCGGTGGATCCGCCCCTCCTCGAACGCCGCCCACAGTTGCGGCCGGTCGGCGACGACCTGCCCGACCCGGTCCTCCTGGTAGGCGGTCGGTGCGGTGGTGGGGCGCAACTGCGCGACGGCGATGAAGCGCCGGCCCGGGCCTCCGGTCAGCGGGACCCAGAGCAGCAGATCCGCGAATGACAGGTCGGCCAGCAGCTGCCACTCCCCCACCAGCCGGTGCAGCCAGTCGAGGTCGGCCGGGTCGAGCGCGGTCCGCCTCCGGACCAGATCCCCCATCGTCGGCACGTCCGCAGGGTAACCAGCACAGCCCGGTGTGGCGGCCGAGCCGGGCCCCGGCCGGCGAGCTCCGCCCGGCGCTGGCAGACTGTCGGCTCGTGACCGTCCTCGACACTGCGCGCCGCCAGGTCCTCGACGCCGGCCAGGGCCTGTCCGCGGAACAGGCGCTCGAATGTCTCCGGCTGCCCGACGATCGGCTCGATGAGCTGCTCCAGCTCGCCCACGAGGTCCGGCAGCGGTGGTGCGGGCCGGCCGTCGAGGTCGAGGGGATCGTCAGCGTCAAGACCGGCGGCTGCCCGGAGGACTGCCACTTCTGCTCGCAGTCGGGCCGGTTCGACTCGCCGGTTCGGGCCGCCTGGCTCGACGTGGACGAACTGGTCCGGGCGGCGGTGGAGACGGCCGCGACCGGGGCGAGCGAGTTCTGCATCGTGGCGGCGGTCCGCGGACCCGACCGGAAGCTGATGGACCAGATCGCGGCCGCCGTCGCCGCCATTCACGCCGCGGTCGACATCCAGGTCGCCTGCTCGCTCGGAATACTCACCCGGGAGCAGGCGGCGGAGCTCGCCGGGTGCGGCGTGCACCGCTACAACCACAACCTGGAAACCGCCCGATCGCACTTCCCGGCCGTCGTGACCACGCACACCTGGGCCGAGCGCTGGGACACCGCCACGATGGTCCGCGACGCCGGCATGCAGCTGTGCTGCGGCGGGATCATCGGGATGGGCGAGACCGTCGAGCAGCGGGCCGAGTTCGCCGGGCAACTCGCCGAGCTCGCGCCGCACGAGGTGCCGCTGAACTTTCTGAACCCCCGCCCGGGCACCCCGTTCGCCGACTACCCGCTGGTCACCACCAGGGACGCGTTGCGGACGATCGCCACCTATCGCCTCGCCCTGCCCCGGACGATCCTGCGCTACGCCGGCGGCCGGGAGGTCACCCTGGGCGATCTCGGCACGGCCGCCGGCCTGCTCGGCGGTATCAACGCGATCATCGTGGGCAACTACCTCACCACCCTGGGCCGTTCGCCAGGCGAAGACCTCGCCCTGCTCGGGGAGCTCGGCATGCCCATTCAGGCGGTGGGGCACACGGTATGACCGACGCCGGGCCGCCGGTCGTCGTTCGGACCGCGACCCCGGCGGACTTCCCCGCGGTCGCGGAGCTCACCGTCCGGGTCTACGTCGACGGCGGCTTCACCGGCGCCAGCTATGCGCCGCGGCTCGCCGATGCGGCCGGGCGGGCGGCCGCCGGGGACCTGCTGGTCGCCGAGGACCCCGCGACCCGCGCCATCGTCGGCACCGCGAGCCTGTTCGGGTGGCAGGCCGGGCCGGAGTGGAGCGAGCGGGCCGGACCGGGTGAGGCGGTGCTGCGGATGCTCGCCGTCGACGAGGCGGCGCGTGGCCGCGGGATCGGTGCGGCGCTCACCCGCAGCGCGATCGTCCGGGCCCGGCGGATGGGCTGCCACCGGCTGCGGCTGCTGACCCAGCCGAACATGCAGGCCGCCCATCGGCTCTACCAGCGGTTGGGCTTCGAACGGGCTCCGGACCTCGACTGGGAGCCGGAGCCGGGGATCCCGCTGATCGGCTACCGCTACCAGCTGTAGCGGGGCGCGGAGCGCGCTCCGTAAGGTACGGCCGTGTTCTGCGGGATCTGCGGGCAACCGAGCGAAGGGGCGGCTCATCCAGGCTGCGTCCAGCGGCTGCCGTATGACCCGCCCCGCTACTGCGCCGAATGCGGCCGGCGGATGGCCGTGCAGGTGGTACCGACCGGCTGGACCGCCCGGTGCGTGCGGCACGGGGAACGCCGGGGCTGACCCGGTACCCCGGGGCCCGGGGCAGCGGGGCGGCGGGCCCAGGGGGCGGCGGGGCGCCGAGTGGGCGATTCGGCTGATCGCCCACGCTCCGAGTGGGCGGTTTGCCCCGGCACGAACGCCCACTCACCGCGCGGGAAGGGGGGCGCGGCCCAGGGGGCGCGGGCGGCGGGGCGGGGCCGTCGTCAGGCGACGAGGCCGAGCCGGCGCAGCTCGACCGTGAGGTCGTGCGGGCTCGTCGAGGCCGCCATGGCCGCGTCGAGGGTGACGACCCCGTCGCGCAGGAAGGCCACCAGGTGCTGGTCGAAGGTCTGCATGCCGTAGAAGCCGCCCTCGGCGATCAACGAGTTGATCGTCGAGGTCTTCTCCGGGTCGGCGATGGCGTCCGCGATCCGTCCGGTGTTGATGCAGACCTCCATCGCGACACAGCGGCCCTCGCCGTCGGCTCGGGGAACCAGCCGCTGGCAGAGGATGCCCCGCAGCGAGCCGGCCAGCGAGAGCCGGACCTGCTTCTGCTCGTGCGGCGGGAAGAAGTCGATGATCCGGTTGATCGTCTCCTGCGCGTCGGTCGTGTGCAGGGTCGACATCACGAAGTGACCGGTCTCCGATGCCGCGAGCGCGGACTTGACCGTCTCCTGGTCGCGCATCTCTCCGACCAGGATGACGTCGGGATCCTGGCGCATCGCGGCGCGCAGGGCGACCGCGAAGTCCTCGGTGTCTACCCGAACCTCCCGCTGGTTGATCATCGCGAGCTTGTCGAAGTGCAGGATCTCGATCGGATCCTCGATCGTCACCACGTGGCATTCGCGGTTGGCGTTGATGTGGTCGACCATGCCGGCGAGCGTCGTGGTCTTCCCCGATCCGGTCGGCCCGGTGACCAGGACGAGCCCGCGGGGCTCGAGGGCGAGGCCGCCCAGCACGACGGGTAGGCCGAGCTCGTCCAGCGGGATCGCCCCGACGCTCACCCGGCGGAAAACCAGCCCGGCCGAACCACGCGATCGGAACGCGTTGACCCGGAACCGGCCCACCCCGGGCATCGAGTAGGCGAAGTCAGCCTCGTTGGACCGCTGGAACTCCTCGATGAGGTCGGCCCGGAGGACCTCGGTCACCATCTTCTCGGTGTCGGCGGCGGTCAGGTCCCGCGTCTGTAGCTTGCGGAGCCGGCCGTCGATACGCACCCTCGGCGGCGAGCCGACCTTGCAGTGCAGGTCGGAGCCACCGCATTCCACGAGAGCCCGCAGGAACGGCTCGATCGTCGTCACAGAGGTCACGGAGATAAGTTCGGCCGGCACGTCGCCGGTCTTGACCGTTTCGGCGGTCTCCGTCCGCGCGGGATCCGCTAGCCGATCACCGCGATGACATCACCCTCCTGGACGACGTCGCCTTCGGCGACCCGGAGCTCCTGCACCGTCCCGCTGCTCTCCGCGACGACCGGTATCTCCATCTTCATCGACTCCAGGATGACCAGCGTGTCACCGTCCTCGACCTGGTCGCCCGCGGCAACGACGACCTTCCAGACGTTGGCGACCATCTCGGCACGAATCTCGTCGGCCACGCGCGCTCCCTTCCGGGCCGGGGCCCGATCCAACCACGCCCCGGACCGGGCCCGCACCGGCCCGGAGGTACCAGGCCGAAACGGCCCGAAAGGACCATAGGCATTCCCGGGCGGAGAGCGCAGGGTGGGATAGCCGGACAGCAACGGAGCCGCACCGGCCCGGGAGTGCAGCATGCGCCGTCCAGCCGCCGCCGCCGTCGCCATCGGCCTGGTGCTGATCGCGGCTGCCGCCGTGGTCCGGGTCGCGGTCGCCCCGGCCCTCGCGAAACTGCCGGCCTCGACGAACACCACCCGGTTCTATCAGGGGACCGCGGCGGTTCTGTTCGACCCGGCAGCGCTTGCGCCGGGGTCGACCGCTCCGCTTCTCCTTCGCAACGTGCCGTTGCAGATCACGCACACCGTCCGGGCCCTGCGGTCGACCGGCAGCGCGACCGTCGTCCGCGACACCAAGCTGGTAACGGCCGCCGGCCAGCCGGTCGCGTCCCTCGACTCGTCCTACGCGGTGAGCCGGACATCGTTGTTGCCGACGACCTCGCTCGGCTCGCCCGGGCTCGCTCACCCGCTGGGGCTGACCTTCAACTGGCCGATCGGCACCGCCCGCCACAACTACCCCGGCTGGGTCGTCGACACCGGGACGGCCACGACCCTGGTGTACACCGGCACGGCGCGCCATGGCGGCATCCAGACCGACGTCTTCACGGCGACCGTTCCGCCGACGCCGATCACCAACCCCCAGGAGTTGGCCGGGCTTCCGGCGAGCGTGCCGAAAGCCGAGGCGTCAGGCCTGATTACCAAGCTCGACTTGCCGGCCGCGCAGATCGCCCAGTTCGCCCAGGTCGCCGGGTCGCTGCCGGCAACGATCCCGCTGGCCTACACCTACGCGGCCCAGACGACGTTCTGGGTCGCCCCGGACAGCGGCATCGTCGTCGACCTGAACTCGACCGAGACCCGGGCGGTCGGCCTGCCGAGCAGCCTGCTCGGAATCGCCATTCCGTTGGCGACGATCTCGCAGTTCCAGTTCAGCGACACGCCAGCCACGCTGGCCGCGGCGGCCGCGCAGGCCAACCGCGACCGGGCCGGCCTGACCGCGATCCGCACCACGGTCCCGGGTGCGCTCGGCGCCGTAGGTCTGGTCTTGCTCCTCGCGGCGGCCGCACTGGGCCGGCGTCGCCGCCCGCACGTCATCGACCTCACGGCGATGGATCCGCCTCCCGGCATCGACCTGACCACGGTCGAACGCCCCTCGGCGGCCGTCGCGTCCCGCGGGCACGCCGGCGCTTCCGCGGTCACTGGCCCAGCGGCGACCGGGGGCGGCATCCCGACCCCGCGGGACGCGACGGCGGACGAGCCGGCCCCGGCCGACGGGTAGCCGGCCCCACGACGCGGCCCGGCGGGAGGGGGGGCACATACACCTCCCGCCGGGCCGATCAACCTCCGGCGACCGGCCCCGCCGGTCCGGGATCGTCGCGCCGGTCGAGCTCGCGTTGGAGCCGGGTCGCCGACGCTTTCCAGTAGGCCGCCTCGGCCTGCCATTTGCGCACCTCTTCGGTCAGCGGGGCGAGCAGTGCGGCGCCCGCCGGATCGCTCCCGGCCTCCCGGGCGGCCGCTCGCCGCCGGGCCCGGCGGTATCCCAGGCCGACGAGCACCCCGAGCGCGATCACGAAGGCCGCAAGCAACAGGCCCTCGGTCAGCGTCCGGTCCACCGCGGCGGCCGCTTCTCGAAGAAGGCGGCCACCCCCTCCGCGGCGTCTTGGGTCGTGGTCAAGAGCGACAGCTGAGCCTGCATCGCCTCGAGCGCGGCAGGCATCGACGCGTCGAGCGCGGCCCAGAAGGCTGCCTTGCCGAGCCGGACCGCGAGTGGCGCCTGCCCGCTCAGTCGCTCCACCAAGCCGGCAAACTCCTCCGCGAAACCAGCCGCCGGCAACACCCGGGAGACCAGCCCGAGACGGAGCGCGGTGTCGGCATCGACCCGCTCCCCGCTGAGCATGAGGTCCATCGCCTGCTTCGGGCCGACGTGGCGGCCGAGCAGGGCGGAGACCATGAACGGCCACAGGCCGAGATTCACCTCGGGCAGCCCGAACGCCGCCGCCGAGGAGGCGACGACGAGGTCGCACCCGAGCGCGAGCCCGACCCCGCCGGCGAGGCAGAGTCCCTGGACCCGCGCGACCACCGGCACCGGGCAGCCGCGGAAGGCGAGCAGCAGTTCCCGCAGCAGACCGCGCGCTTCGTGGTGCTCCAGGCCGGTGGCGTCGGCAGCCATCACCGCCAGGTCGGCCCCGGAGCAGAAGACCCGCTCGCCGGCCCCCGCGATCACGACGACCCGGGCGTCACCTACGTCGCGGACCGCCGCGAGCATCCCCCCGAGCACCTGTGCCGACAGCGCGTTGCGCTTGTCCGCACGGTCGATCGTCAGCCAGAGCGCGGCACCGTCGCGGCGAATGGCGACATCGCCGCTCACGCCGGGACTCGCATCAGGCCCACAATCCCAGTGTCATAGTCACCTTCAA
The DNA here is from genome assembly GCA_035533475.1 of Mycobacteriales bacterium. Classification (NCBI taxonomy): domain Bacteria; kingdom Bacillati; phylum Actinomycetota; class Actinomycetes; order Mycobacteriales; species Mycobacteriales bacterium. The sequence goes on from DATLTS010000057.1 coordinate 48,256, forward strand.
CGAACGCCGGAAACTCCAACAGTTCCTCGAAAAAAGCCAGGTTGGTCTTCGGTCCTTCGATCGTGAACTCCCGGATCGCGGAACGTGCGCGCTCCAGCGCGACCGACCGGGTCGCACCCCAGACGACGAGCTTCGCGAGCAGCGGGTCGTAGAAGGTGGTCACGGTGTCACCGGCGGCGTAGCCGGCGTCGACCCGGATCCCCTCCCCGGCGGGGACGTCCCAGCGACTGATCGTCCCCGGCGAGGGGAGGAAGCGGCGGGGGTCTTCGGCGTAGACCCGCATCTCGATGGCGTGCCCCGCGCTGGTCACGCTCGCCGGGTCGAATCCGGGGGCGGCGCCGGCCGCGATCCGCAGCTGCGCCTCCACCAGGTCGAGCCCGGTGACCGCCTCGGTCACCGGGTGTTCCACCTGGAGTCTGGTGTTCATCTCGAGGAAGACGAAATCCTGGGCCACCGGGTCGACGAGGCACTCGACCGTGCCGGCCCCTTGGTAGCCGACCGCCTCCCCGGCCCGGATCGCGGCGGTGAGCATCCGGGCGCGCAGATCCGGACCGACCCCCGGCGACGGGGTTTCCTCGGCAACCTTCTGGTGGCGACGCTGCACCGAGCAGTCCCGCTCGCCCAGGGCTAGCACCGAGCCGTCCGCCAGGCCGAGGATCTGGACCTCGACGTGCCGGGCCGCTACCAGGTATCGCTCGATGAGGATCGCCGGATTCCCGAAGAACCGCTCGGCCCGGGTCCGCGCGGTTTCGAAGGCGGTCCGCAGCGCGGCCTCGTCGTCGGCGACACTCATCCCGATCCCGCCGCCCCCCGCCGCGGCTTTGACCATCACCGGGTATCCGATCGCGGTCGCGGCCAGCACCGCGGACTCGACGTCGGCCAGCGGCTCACGGCTACCGGCGGCTACCGGCACCCCGGCGTCGGACATCAGGTTGCGCGCGTTGATCTTGTCCCCCATCGCCGTGATCGCCTCCGGCGACGGGCCGACCCAGATCAACCCGGCGTCGAGCACCGCCCGGGCGAAGCCGGCGTTCTCGGCGAGGAAGCCGTAACCGGGGTGAACCGCCTGTGCCCCGGTCTGCTTAGCGGCTTCAAGCACCTTCGCCATGTCGAGGTAGGACTCGCCGGGCGGCGGCGGGCCCAGCAGAACCGCTTCGTCAGCGGCCTTCACGTGCGGCAGCGTGGCATCCGCCTCGGAGTAGACGGCGACGGTCCGCAGGCCGATCCGCCGGGCGGTCGCCAGAACCCGGCAGGCGATCTCCCCCCGATTCGCGACAAGCAGCGACTCGAACACGTCCGGTCGGCCCTTCCGTCGTGGCGCAGCGCGGCCGCGCGGCCGCCGTCGCAGACTAGTGGCGTGGGTCTGGTCGCGGTCATCATGGTGGGTGCCGGGCTGATCGCCGCGCTGACCGGCGGGCGGCTGGCGCGGCTCGGCGAGCTGGGCCTGCACGCGCGCCGGCTGGCCCTCCTCGCCGTCGGCGCCCAGATCGTCGGTTCCGTGGCCGCGGCGGCCGGGATCGGCGGCCGGGCTGTCTATCTCGGCGCGCTCTCGCTGTCGGCGGCGTTGGCGGCGGCCTTCCTCGCCCGCAATCTCCGGGTGCCCGGCCTACCGCTGATCGCGGTCGGGCTGCTGCTCAACGTCGCCGTGGTCGGCGCCAACGGCGCCATGCCGGTCTCGATCTACGCGGCGGCGCGGGCCGGCGTTCCGATCACCGCCATCTCCGACGGCAGTGACCCCCGGCACATCATCGCCGGGGAGGCCACGCCGCTCGGGGGGCTCGGCGACATCGTTCCGGTGCCGCTGCCGCTACAGCCCGAGGTGGCCAGCGTCGGGGATCTGCTCATCGCCGCCGGTCTCGGGCTGCTCGTGTTCGCCGGGATGCGCGGCGGGGGGCGCCGGCCCCGGCGCGACGGTTTCGACTAGGCTCGGGGCAGACCGAGGAGGTCCGGTGGCCAAGAAGAAGCGCAAGCGCCGCGCCCGCGCCCGGAGCAAGGCGAACCACGGGAAGCGCCCGAACACCTGATCCGACCGGCGCAGCCTCAGCCTGGCCGCTCCCGGAACCAGCCGACGGTGCGCCGGATCCCCTCCGGCAGTTCGGTGAACGGCACCCAGCCGAGCCCGCCCCGAGCCGCGGTCGGGTCGAGGGCGATCGCCCGCAGGTCGCCGAGCCGGGCCGGCGCGAATTCCGGGGCATCCGGGGCGCCGGCCTCCGCCGCGACCAGCCGGTGCAGCTCCAGGTCGCTCGTCTGCCGGCCGGTGCCGATGTTGAACCGCCGTCCGTCACCGGCCGCGAGCGCCCGCACGAAGGCATCCACGACATCGTCGACGTAGACGTAGTCCCGGGTCTGGCCGCCGTCGCCGAACACCCGAGTCGGCATCCCGGCGAGCATCGCCCCGCTGAAGATGGCGATCACCCCTGCCTCGCCCCGTGGGTCCTGCCGTGGCCCGTAGACGTTGCCGAGGGCAAGGCTGGTGTAAGCCAGCCCGTACATCGCCTGCCAGGCACCTAGATACAGCTCACCCGCGGCCTTCCCCGCCGCGTACGGGGACTGCGGATCGATCCCGGCCCGCTCGCTGACCGGCAACTTCGCCGGCGAACCGTAGATCGAGCCACCGGAGGAGGTGAACACCACCTTGCGGGTTCCGGCCAACCGGGCGGCCTCGAGCACGTTGACCGTCCCCAGCACGTTGGTGGTGACGTCGCGCAGTGGCGTGGCCACGCTGGCCCGAACACTCACCTGGGCTGCCAGGTGGCAGACCACCTCGGGCCTGGTGTGGCCGAGGAGCCCGACCAGCCCGGGGTCGGCCACGTCGAGCCGGGTGAAGCTGAAGGCGCCCGGTCGCTGGCGGGTGCCCGCCCGCGCCTCGGCGAGGTTCTCCAGCGAGCCGTTGGACAGGTCGTCGACACCGAGGACGTCGTGACCGTCGGCGAGCAGCCGGTCGACCAGCGTGGAACCGATGAAACCGGCCGCCCCGGTTACGAGAACGCGCACCCGGGTCAGTCGGCGCGGTACTCGACGTGGCCGATCTCGACCCGAACCTGCTGGAGCCTCACCAGCACCCGCTCCCGCAACCCGTCCGGCGCGGCATCACCGCCGCAACAGCGGGCGACCAGGGTTTTGACTTCCTGCTCGACGCCGTACTTGCGCAGGCAGGGGGCACATTCGTCGAGGTGGATCCGGATGTTCTGCCGACCCTCCTCGTCGCACTCGCCGTCGAGGTAGAGGTAGACGGCTTCGATGACTTCGGCACAGTCGGTCGCGTGCGGGCTGCCGCAACTCATCGCTTACGCCTTCTCGCTCGTCGTCCGGATGACTCCCCGGTCGAGCGCGTAGCCGGTGAGCGCCGTGCGGAGCGCCCGCCGACCGCGGTGGAGCCGGGACATCACCGTACCGATCGGAGTACCCATGATCCCGGCGATCTCCTTGTAGGAGAAGCCTTCGACGTCGGCGAGGTAGACGGCCATCCGGAACTCCTCGGGCAGCGCCTGGAGCGCATCCTTGACGTCACTGTCCGGCAGGTGTTCGAGGGCCTCGGTTTCGGCCGACTTCAGGCCAGCCGACGTGTGCGACTCGGCCTGCGCCAACTGCCAGTCCTCGACGTCCTCGCCGGCAGCCTGCTGCGGCTCACGCTGCTTCTTGCGGTAGGAGTTGATGAAGGTGTTGGTGAGGATGCGGTAGAGCCACGCCTTGAGGTTGGTGCCTTCCTGGAACTGGTGGAAGGCGGCGAACGCCTTGACGAAGGTCTCCTGGATCAGATCCTCGGCGTCGGCCGGGTTGCGGGTCATCCGAAGCGCGGCAGCGTAGAGCTGGTCCAGGAAGGGCAGCGCGGTCGCTTCGAACCGGGCACTGCGCTGTTCGAGGCTTTCCTCGACCACGCTCACCTCCCGGTTTCGGCACTCGCGACGGCGCTCGGCGGAGCTTACGACGGGCCGCGAGCCGGCTGCCGGGCGGCGTCCTGGGCCTCGGCGGCGGGTGCGGGCCGCGTCACGCGCTGACAGAGGTGGCACGTCCGCCGACAACGCCGGAAACGGCCGCCGGATTCCCGACGAGGCCGGCGACGAACGCGACGACCGCGTCGGCCACCGCCCGGGGGTCGGCCTGGAGACCGTGATCCGCGCCGGCGATCGCCACCAGCCGGGTGCCCGACGGGAACTCCGCCGGCCGACCGAACGGGTCCCGGTCACCTTGGACGACGAGCACCGGCTGGGTCACCCCGACGAGTTCGGCGAGGCGGCTCCGGTCCGGGCGGCCGGGCGGGTGCAGCGGGAAGGACAGCGCCACCACGCCGGCCACCGCAAGTTCCCCCGCCGTGCGGCAGGCCACCCGGGCGCCGAGGCTGCGGCCGCCGGTGACCAGCGGCGCCCGGGCGAGCCCGACCACGGTTCGGATCGCCGCCACCGCGGCGAGGAACGCAGCGTCGAGCTGCCGGGCCGGCGCCGGAGCCCGCCGCCCGGCCACCCGGTAGGGCTGCTCCACGCGGGCCACGGCCGCGCCGGCGTCGACGAGCCGGCCGGTGACCGCGACCAGGTCCACCGCCTCCACGCCACCGCCCGCACCGTGCCCGAGCACGACCAGCAACCCCGGCCGGCGCGGACCGGCCAGGTGGATCCGGGCCGGTCCGTGGGCCGTTTCGACGAGGAAGACGTCCTGCCGCCGGGAGGGGTGCCGCACGGTTATCAGGGTAGGTTCCGGCGAGTGTCGCTGCCCGAGGTCTACGAGGAGCTCCGGCTGCCGGACGGCGAATCGCCCTACTGGGCCTTCTACGACGCGGTCGTCGCCCGCCAGCTCGGCGCCTGGCTGCCTCCCGCACCGGCCCGGGTCCTGGACCTCTCCGGCGCACGGTCGCGCTGTACGGCCCAGCTCAGCCGGGCTGGGCACACCGTGGTGCAGGCCTTCGACTCGGTCCCTCGGGTGCCGACCCCTGCCGGGGTGTCCCCGGTGGTCGCCGACCTCCCCGGCCTCGGCTGGCTGGTCACCGGGTCGGTCGACGCCGTGCTGGCCGAGGGCCGGGCGCTGTCCCTCGCGCTGGCCGCGGAGCTCGCCTTCGACGAGATCGCCCGAGTGCTCCGGCCCGGCGGCCGGTTCCTGGTCAGTGTGGACTCCCTCGTCCTAGGTCTCGCGCGGCTCGCGCAGCAGGGCCGCTGGGCCGAGCTGGCAGACGTGCCCGGCGCCGATGTGGTCCTCGTCCCCTCCGCGGACGGGAGGCTCCGGCGCTGCTTCTGGCCGGAGGAGCTCACGGCCGGCCTGACCGGAGCCGGGTTCACGGTCGAATGGGTGCGGCCCCGCACGGTGCTCTCCCCGGACGCGGTCGAGCGGACCCTGCGAGCGGACCCGGGGCGCCTCGAGGTGCTCGTCGAGCGGGAGATCGCCCTGGGAGCCGAACACGCGGGCGAGTCGATCGGCAGCCATCTGGTCGCCTCGGCGGTCAAGCAGCCCTGACCGAGGGTCAGTGCCCCCGGGCGGAGACCCAGACCTGGCGCATCGGCCGGCGCTCGTCCGGTGTGGTTGCCCCCCAGACCCCGTCGCAATCTCCCGCGTCGAGCGCCGCGGCCAGGCAGGCTGCCCGGACCGGGCAGTTCTGGCAGATCATGAGCGCCGGGGCGGGGTCGTCGGCGGCGTTCGGGAAGAACATCTCCGGGTCGAGGGGCAGGCACAGGCCGCTGGCCCGCCACGCCGGGCTCGCGTAGCGCTGCTCGAGGGCGGCCCGGAACCTACGGTCGCGCCGGATCCGCCGGGACACCTCGCCGGTCAGGGTGGTGCTCATCGGACCGCTTCGGACTGTTGCTGGCAGTGCACGCAACGCTCGGCCTCCGGACGTGCCTCGAGCCGCTCGTCGGGCAGCACCGCCCGGCAGTCGACGCAGCTGCCGTAGGTGCCGGCCTCGACCCGGGCGAGCGCCGCCCGGACCGCGTGGGTCTGCCGGTCGACGACCTCGATGACGGCGTCTTCCCGGTCGGCGTCGGACATCCCGCTGCCGGAGTCCGCCGACTCCTGCTCGTGGCTCAGGTCGCCGTTGTCGCCGCGCTCGGCCTGAAGCGTGCGCGCCGAACCGTCGAGCTCGACGAGCAGCCGCTCGAGACGTTCCCGTACGACCTCGGTGTCCACCCGGCTCCCTTCGACTTCCCGAACGGTGTCTATCGGTCCGGACGGCCCGCGGCAAGGGGCAATCCCACGGTCGAGGCCGTCAACCCGCGCTGGTGCGCCGCCACGTCCGATCGGAACCGGTCAGTAGCATGCAACACATGGCCAAGGACGTCGAGACGGTGGAACGGGTCATCGCCGCCCCGCCGGAGCGGATCTTCGCGCTGGTCGCCGACCCCCGCCGGCACCGGGACATCGACGGGTCGGGGACGGTCCGCGAAGCGACCGACCTGCCCGAGCGGCTCGAACTCGGCGCGACATTCGGCATGGCCATGCGGCTCGGCCGGTCCTACTCGATGGTGAGCACCGTGATCGAGTTCGAGGACGGACGGCGAATCGCCTGGCAAAGCCGGCCACCGAGCGGGGTCACCAAGTACCTGTTCGGCGGCCGGATCTGGCGCTACGAGCTGGACCCGGTCGCTGGTGGCACGCGGGTGCGGGAGAGCTGGGACATCACGGAGGAGAAGTTCAAGCGGATCGTCCGCCCGTACCGCACCAAGACCCGGGCGAACATGGTCGCGACCCTGGAACGGATCGATCGCCTGGTCACCGCGGAGCCGGCGACCGGCTGACCCGGGGCGCGGAATGCGGCGGGTCGGCGCGGCGTTTTCCCGGCACCAGCAACGCTTCCCGAGGAGCCCGCAGTGCCCGCCGCCACCACCGACAACCTGCTCGTGCTCCCCCGCGTCACCGCGCCGCCCGGCGTGGACCGGCCGGTTGTCCGGGTGGTCACCGCCCCCACGTCGCTCGAAGGCGCCGGCTTCCAGGTCCGCCGCCCGTTCCCCGGCGTGGACCTTTCGTTGGCCGATCCATTCGTCCTGCTCGACCATCTCGGCGCGGTGGAATACGCGCCCGGAGAGGCGCGCGGCGCGCCCTGGCATCCGCACCGCGGCTTCGAGACCGTCACCTACATCATCGACGGAGCCTTCGCCCATCGCGACTCCACCGGCGGTGGCGGGCTGATCGCCGACGGCGCCACCCAGTGGATGACCGCGGGCTCCGGCATCCTGCACGACGAGCTGCCGACCGAAGAGCTCGTCGCCAAGGGTGGCTTGTTCCACGGCGTGCAGCTGTGGGTGAACCTGCCGGCCAGTCAGAAGTGGTCGCCGCCGCGCTACCAGGACATCGGAGCGGACCGGGTCCGGCTGCTCGCCTCCGAGGACGGCGGTGCGCTGCTCCGACTGATCGCCGGCGAGCTGGACGGGCACCGCGGTCCGGGGGTGACGGCCACCCCGATCAGCTACCTGCACGCGAGCCTCAGCCCCGGCGCCCGGCTGCGCGTGCCGTGGCGCCCGGACTTCAACGGGCTGGCCTACGTGCTGTCCGGCCAGGGCAGCGCGGGCGCCGACGAACGGCCGATCGTCGAAGGCCAGCTCGCGGTCTTCGGACCCGGCGACGCGCTGAGCATCCGGGCCGACGACGCCCAGGACGGTCGCAGCCCCCGGCTCGAGGTGCTCCTGCTCGGCGGGACCCCGCTACGCGAGCCGGTAGCCCGATACGGCCCGTTCGTGATGAACACCCGGGCGGAGATCATCCAGGCGATGGAGGACTTCCAAGCCGGCCGGATGGGGACCATCCCGGTCGCCCGGCTCGGCGACTGACTCAACTCGCGGCGAGTGGCTCGAGCAGCTGCGGACCGTTGTTCTTCACGTTGTTGACCTCGAACCCGACCGGGTAGGCCTCGAGGCGGCCCGGCACCGCCGGGACAAGCAGTTCCGCCACCGAACTGCCGGTTCGCTCGGGGTCCAGCCAGGCCGTCCAGCGGTCGCGGTCCACGGTTAGCGGCGCCCGGTCGTGGACCCGCCCCACGTCGTCAGGGGCGGAAGTGGTGAGGATCGTGCAGGTGACCAGCCACTCGCCGTCGTCGCCGGACCGCCAGAACTCGTACAACCCGGCCAGCGCGAGCAGCGACTCGCCGCGCGGCCGGATGAAGAACGGCTGCTTGCGCTCCCCCGGGCGGTCAGGGTCGTACCACTCGTAATAGCCGTCGGCTGGAAGCAGGCAGCGGCGGGACTCGAACGCGCGGCGGAATGCCGGCTTCTCGGCGACCGTTTCGGCCCGCGCGTTGATCAACCGGCTGCCGATCCCGGGGTCCTTCGCCCACGAGGGCACCAGGCCCCAACGCATCACGACGAGGCGCCGGGAGATCGGGCCGTCCGGTTCGTGGCGGGGCCGGCGGTCGACCACCGCATAGACCGGCTTGGTGGGGGCGACGTTGAAGTCCGGGTCCAGCGGCTCGTCGACCGCGTCGTCCTCGATCCCGAAAGCGGCGGCGAGGTCGGACACCGGGCGAGCCGACGCGTAACGACCGCACACGCCGCCCAGCCTAGGTAACCCGCCCCCCGCCGCGCTGCGCACCGCCCAGCCGAACGGGAGCGGAGACGAGCTGACCGACGGGTGCGGCGGGAGCGGGACCGATGACGGCAGCGGCCTGCGGCGCACGGTCGGACCTGCGGGTGGGCCCCAGACGATACGGGGCAGCGCCCCCCGCCCGCCGGATGGGACGATCGCCCCATGCCCGGGTCCGAGCTCGCCCCGCCCTCGGTCGGTTCCGACTGGCCGGCGCCGACCGCGGAATCCCCGGTGGACGCCGAGATCCGGGTTCCAGGCTCCAAGTCCGCGACGAACCGTGCGCTCGTGCTGAGCGCGCTGGCGGCCGGCCGTTCCCGGCTGAACGCCCCCCTGCGCAGCCGCGACACCGAACTGATGGTGGCCGCCCTGCGCACACTCGGCGTCCCGGTCGCGGATGACGGCCCGGACTGGCTCGTCACCGGGTGCCCCGACCCGCTCGAGCCGCTCGGGTCGGACGTCGACGTCGGCAACGCCGGCACGGTCGCCCGCTTCGTTACGCCGGTGGCGGCGCTTGCCCGCGGCACGATCCGCGTCGACGGTGACCCCCGGATGCGGGAGCGGCCGCTCGGCCCGCTGCTCGACGCGCTGACCGGGATCGGCGCCGACATCGACGACGGTGGCCGCGGGGCGCTTCCGGTCGTCGTGCGCGGCACCGGCCGGTTGGCCGGTGGGCCGGTTCGGATCGACACCGCCGCGTCCTCGCAGTTCGTGAGTGGGCTGCTCCTCGCCGCACCGCGCTTCCTGGCCGGCGTGGATGTCACCCATGACGGCGCCCGGCTACCGTCGCGCCCGCACCTTGCGATGACGGTGGCCATGCTCCGCGAGTTCGGTGCCGACGTCGAAGAGCCGGACCCGACCCGCTGGCGGGTCGCACCAGGCCGGCTCACCGGCCGGGACGTGCGGATCGAGCCCGACCTCTCCTCGGCCGCGCCGTTTCTCGCCGCGGCGCTCGCGACCGCCGGCACGGTCCGGCTCGCGGGCTGGCCGTCGGGCAGCACCCAGCCGGGGGCTCGGCTGCCGGAACTGCTCACCGCGATGGGCGCGACCTGCCGGGTCGAGGGCGGGGCGCTCATCGTGCGCGGCGGCGGCCGGATCGTCGGACTCGACGCCGACCTCGGCGACGTCAGCGAGTTGGCTCCGGTGCTCGCCGCGCTCGCGGCGCTCGCCGACACACCGAGCCGGCTACACGGCATCGGTCATTCGCGGGGCCAGGAGACCGACCGGATCGCCGCGCTGGCCGGCGAGCTCGGCGGGCTCGGCGCCGACGTCGCCGAGCTCGCGGACGGACTCGAGTTCCGCCCGGCCCGGCTGCACGGCGGCCGGTTCGCCACCTACGAGGACCACCGCCTGGCGATGGCGGCCGCGGTCCTCGGCCTCGTGGTCCCCGGCATCGAGGTCGAGAACATCGAGACCACCGGCAAGACACTCCCCGGCTTCGTCGGCTTGTGGTCCGCATTGCTCGGCACGGGCCCGGCGCGCTGAGTCCGCGCGAGCTCGACGAGGACGACGTCCGGGTCCGACCCGGGCGCAGCACCCGTCCGCGTTCCCGACGCCGGCCGGAGCATGCGGGCGCCACACCGGCCCGGGTGATCGCCGTCGACCGCGGGCGCTACACCTGCCTGACCGCCGACGCGACCGAGGTGGTCGCCGTCGGCGCGCGTGAGCTCGGCCATCACGGGATCGTCGTCGGGGACGAGGTCGCTCTCGTCGGTGAGTTGTCCGGTGCCAACGACACCCTGGCCCGGATCATCCGGGTCGAGCCCCGGGCGACTGTTCTGCGCCGTTCCGCCGACGACACCGATCCGGTCGAGCGGATCGTCGTCGCCAACGCCGACCAGCTGGGGATCGTCACGGCCCTCGCCGACCCGGAACCCAGGCCGGGGCTGATCGACCGCTGCCTGGTCGCCGCGGTGGATGCCGGTCTCCGGCCGCTCCTCGTCCTCACCAAGTCCGACCTGGCCTCGGCCGCGGATCTGCTCGCGATCTACCGGCCGGCCGCCGTGCCGGCCGTCATCCTCGGCCAGGGGGACGAGGGCCGCGGCCTCGCCGAGCTGCGGAGGCAACTGGCCGCGCGGACCACGGTCATGTTCGGCCACTCAGGGGTGGGCAAATCCACGCTGGTGAACGCGCTCGTCCCGGGTGCCGACCGGCGGATCGGGAGGGTGAACGTCGTCACCGGCCGCGGCCGGCATACCTCCTCATCCGCGGTGGCCCTGCCGTTGCCCGCCGGCGGCTGGGTCATCGACACCCCCGGCGTTCGGTCCCTCGGGCTCGGTCACATCGACCGCGATCGGCTGGTCGAGGCCTTCCCGGATCTCGCCCCGGGCCGAGCCGCCTGTCCCGGCGATTGCGACCACACCGATCCATCGACGTGCGGGCTGGATGCCTGGGTGACCGGAGGGCACGCTCACCCGGAGCGATTGCTCTCGCTCCGCAGGTTGTTGACCGCCCGCGACCCGGACGCGTGACGCACCCTCCCGGTCGGCTGTCACCGGTGGGCATGGTGGTCGGCTCCCGGCTCCCGGCGGGTCAGCCCGCGGCGGATCAGCCCGCGGCGGCGCCCGCCGCGATCGTGTCGTCGATCTCGGCTCGGCGTGCGGAGAGCTCCCGGCGTTCAGCGTCGAGGGCCTCGGCGACGTTCTCGTCGTTGTTCATCAGGTCCTCGAGGTTGATCCCGGCCATGTCGAGGACGCCGAGGTCCGCGTAAGCCTTTTGCACGCGGTCGCCCCACAGGCCGATGTCCTTGACGCACGGAACGATCCGGCTGAAGAGCAACGACCGGAATGCCTGCTGCATCTCGGAGTTCTCCGTGTACTCGAGACACTCGGCGACGTCGAACCCGAAGTTCTCCCACACCTCCTGGGCGCGGAAGCGGCTCCGCATGAGGTAGCAGCCTTCGACGACGAAATCCTCGCGCTCGGCCAACTCGGCTCTGGTCAGTTCCTTGTAGTAGTCGCGCAAGGCGAGGCGCCCGAACGCGACGTGGCGAGCTTCGTCCTGCATGACGTAGGCCAGGATCTGCTTAGGCAGCTCGGTCTGCGCGATGTCCCGGAGCAGGCCGAACGCGGCCAGCGCGAGGCCCTCGATGAGAACCTGCATGCCGAGGTAGGGCATGTCCCAACGCGAATCGTCGAGGGTGTCCTTGAGCAGCGCCTCGAGGTAGGGATTGATTGGATAGAGCAATCCCACCTTCTCCTGAAGGAACCGCGCGTAGGTCTCCGCGTGTCGGGCCTCGTCCATCGTCTGGGTGGCCGCGTAGAACTTCGAGTCGAGGTCCGGGACCGACTCCACGATCCGGGCCGAGCAGATCATCGCGCCCTGCTCGCCGTGGAGGAACTGGCTGAACTGCCAGGACCCCAGGTGCTTGCCCAACTCGTCGCGGTCCGCCGGCCCGAGCTTGTTCCACTGCTCCGAGCCGTAGATCGGGCAGGTCTCCTCCGGCAGCCCCAGCGGCCTGGCCGGGTCGACCTCCAGCGACCAGTCAATGCGCTTGGTCGCGTCCCACTGCTTGTCCTTGCCCTTCTGGTAGAGCGCGAGCAGCCGCTCCCGCCCGTCGTCGTACTCCCAGCTGAACCGGGACGACCCGGCCGCTGCGATCTCGAGCCCCGGCGCGGCGACGGGAGTGGCATAGCGGTCGAAAGAGCTCATGGATTTCTCCCGATCTGAGGGGCGAGCAGGGCCTCGACGAGACGCGCGACCCGACCGGCGACGGCGGATGCCGAGCCGTCCGCGTTGTCGCTGGGCAGGACGAGGTAGGACACGGTCAGCCGGACCACGGTCTCGGCGGCGAGGGCAACGTCGGCCGCCGGAAGGTCCGGCCAGTGCTCGACGAGGTACCCGGCGATGCTGCGCCGGGCCAGCGCGAGGATCGGGGCGGCCCGGGTGGTGAGGAATGGGAGCAGACCGCCGGCGTCGTCGGTGAGCACCGCCTTGAGCAGCGGGTTGTCCGCCGCGCGGAGCAAGGTTCCCTCGACGGCCGCCGCCACGGCCGCGGCCGGACCACCCGGGTGTGTGTCGGCGAGCAGGGCCTCCGTGGCTGCGGTGAATTCGTCGGCCTCGCGGATCGCCAGCGCCTGGGCGAGCGCGTCCTTGGACCCGAACTCGTTATAGAGGGTCTGCCGGGAGACCCCTGCGACCCGGGCGACGTCGAGCATCCGGGTCCGCTCCCACCGCCCGGCGACCACGGCCGCGTAGGCGGCGTCGAGCAAGGCGCCGCGTGTGGAGGGCCCTGAGGTCACCCCCGAAGTGTTTACACGAGAGCCCTCCGTGTCAAGGGTCGGGAAACCTGTCACTACGCTCGGTAGGCGTGAGTCGCCTCGAGCAGGACCTCGACCTTGCCCATGCCCTCGCCGACGAGGCGGACGAAATCACGCTGCGCCGGTTTCAGGCCGTCGATCTGCGGGTCGAGACCAAGCCCGATCTCACCCCGGTGAGCGACGCGGATCGTGCGGTCGAGGCGGCGCTCCGCCGCCGGCTGGAGAGCGAACGGCCGGCCGACGCCGTGCTCGGTGAGGAGTTCGGGTCCGCCCCCGGCACGGACGAGGAGCCGACGCCGCGGCGGTGGATCGTCGATCCGGTCGACGGCACGAAGAACTTCGTTCGCGGCGTCCCGGTCTGGGCCACCCTGATCGCCCTCGAGGAGGAGGGTCGGATCGCCGCCGGGGTGGTCTCGGCCCCGGCGCTGGGCCGACGCTGGTGGGCCCATCGCGCCGGCGGCGCCTGGACCGGTCCGAACCGGGCCGGCGCCCGCCGGTGCGCGGTCTCCGCGGTAAGCGACCTGGCCGATGCCCACCTGTCCTACTCGAGCCTGGCCGGCTGGGCAGCACAAGGCCGGCTCGGCGCGTTCCTCGATCTGTCCGGCTCGGTCTGGCGGACCAGGGCCTTCGGTGATTTCTGGTCACACGTCCTGGTCGCCGAGGGCGCGGTGGACATCTCCTGCGAACCCGAGGTCGCGCTTTGGGACCTGGCTCCGCTCCAGGTGATCGTCGAGGAGGCTGGCGGCCGCTTCACCGACCTGCGTGGCGAGCCCCGTCCGGACGGCGGCAGCGTCGTCGTCACCAACGGCATCCTGCACGAGGTCACCCTCGCCCGGCTGGCCGGTTCTAACTCTCCATGATCACGCTCGAACCCCTCCCCCGCAAACGCTGAAGCACCGGAGACAGCCGGGGGACGAGGGCGAGCGCGGCGGCGTCGAAGAAGCAGTACCCGCCGGCCGCGCCGCTCGGTGGGTTCCCCACCGCGATCAGGCCGCTCGGGTCGTGGTGCGCCCAGGTCCACGCGCCGAGATGGGTCCCTAGCAGTTCGAGGTAGCTGACGACGAGGAAAGCGCCCGCGTAGACCAGTGGGGCGCGGCCATAGGCGAGAAAGGCAACCAGGCAGCCGAACCAGATCGCCCCGAGGACGTCGAGTCTCGACGAGGCGACCAGGCCCCACAGCGCATACCCGCCACCGAGGCAGAGCACGGCCGGCACGATGACCCGGCGCCCGGCCCGGAACAGTGCCGAGCGACCGAGTGCGAGCGCAGCCAGATAGACCAGTCCGTGCCCGGGCGGGACGAACATCGGGATGTCGTGCAGCCGGTAGGTGTAGACGTGGAGCACTCCGGCGAAGGTGTATTCCACGACCGTCGCATAGCCGACGACGATCGCAACCTGCGCCCTGGTGCGGGCCGGCTCCGACCGCAGGCAGCCGAGGAGCAACAGCCAGGTGCCGACGCCGAGCAGGCGCTGTTCGGTGAGGGTGGACACGGTGTCGAGACCAAGTACGACGGCCGCCCACACGACGACGATCCCGGGCAGACCCAGATCGCGACCGGAGGACCGACCCAGGGCGGCCAGCCCGCGGACCGACCTAGTCGTTGACGCCCTGCACGATCGGGTATTGCAGGCATTGCGGACCGATCGGTGCGGCCGGTGACGAGTTGAGCCGCGAGGGGCACCGACCGTGATGGAACGAGGTGACACCGACCATGCCGATGAGCACGAGGACGACCGCGATCACGAAGGCGATCAGGCCGGCGACTATGGCCGCGCCGGACGCGGCCACCTGTTCTCGACGCACCAGCGCAGTCTAACGAACACGGAGCGGGCCGCCTGGTTGCACCGGCCGGCCCGCTCCGTCCCCCTCGACTGATCTCACCGCCGACCCCGGCACGCCCGACCGCGCCGGCCGCGACCGTCCCTCCCGGGAGATCGCCCCTCCACCCGGGAACCTAGGCCGTTCCCGAGCGCGGCGCGGCGGAATGCGGAAACTCGTGGCACCGCCACTGGGGCCCGGCGACGGCGGTTCCGGCAGACTGCGAGCATGCCCGAGCCGGACTGGCGGCACCCGTCGCCGCGCCTGTGGATCGCCCGCCAGCTCCAACTCGGCGCGGTCGTCCTTGTCGGGCTCGCCGCCGCCGGCAGCGCCGGCGGGCTGGCATTCGGTTCCTCCGGCGCGATCGGCGGCCTCTGTGGCGTTGCCGTTCTCGGCGGCCTCGGCTGGCTGGCCCTGCGGGGACGGGTCCTCGCCTGGGGCTACGCCGAGCGCGAGGAGGACCTGCTGGTGACCCGCGGCCTGCTGGTCCGGCGGATGTCTGTCGTTCCCTACGGTCGGATGCAGTACGTCGACGTGACGGCGGGGCCGCTCGAACGGGCCTTTGGGCTGGCCAGCGTGCGGATGCACACCGCAGCCGCGGCCAGCGACGCCCGGATTCCCGGGGTCACGGCGCTCGAGGCGGAACGGCTCCGCGACCGCTTGGCCGCAGATGGGCAGGCCCGGGCCATGGGGCTGTGACCGGGAGGCCGAACCAGGACGGTTGGGCCCGGCTGCACCCGCTGTCCCCGCTGATCCGGATCGGTCGGGTGCTCTTCGTCCTGCTGCTCGCGCTCGCGCCGAGCGCGCTCGCCCGGGGAAAGGGCGGGCCGGCCTGGGTCGAACTGGTCGCCCTCGGGGCCGCGGTGGTCGGCGGAGTCGTGTTCTGGCTGGTCACCCGCTGGCGGCTGCACGGCGGAGAGTTGCAGATCGAGACCGGACTGCTGCGCCACCAGTCGATCCGGGTGCCGGTTTCGCGGATCCAGGCCGTCGACCTGGTGCGGCCGCTGCTCGGACGGATGCTCGGGCTCACCGAAGTCCGGGTCGTCGTCGCCGGCCATGGGGCGAACCGCACCCGTCTCAGCCTCCTCCCGGCGGCCGAGGCGGTCGAGATCCGCGCCCGACTCCTCGCGCTCGCCCACGGCCTCGCCGCGGAGACACCGGCACCGCCGGAACGTCGGATATTCACGGTGCGCAACGGCTGGCTGATCGGCTCGGTCCTGCTCAGCCCCGCAGCGTTGATCTTCACCGGCCTGCTCGGGGTGACGATTGGCATCGTGGCGGCCGGCCCGAAGGCCGCCGCGCCCGTCCTGGGCGGCCTCGGCTCGGTCGAGTTCTCGCTCGGTGCGCTGGTCCTGCGCCGGCTGCTCGCCGAGTTCGGCTTCACCGTCGCCGAGGCCCCGGACGGGCTGCGGGTCCGGGCCGGTCTCCTCCAGACCCGCGCGGAGACCATTCCGCTGCCCCGAGTCCAAGGCATCCGATGGTCGCAACCCCTGCTCTGGCGGCCGTTCGGCTGGCAGCGGCTCGAGATCGATGTGGCCCGCCAGCGCGCCGCCCACCGCGGAAACGAGCAGGACGGCTCGACGGTCAGCCGCGCGCTGCTTCCCGTCGGCGACACCGCGGCCGCCCACTTCCTGCTCGGTCGGACACTTCCCGGCGCACAGGTGACGCCCCCGCCGGCGGCCCGGGCGCCGCGCCGGGCAGCGCTTCGAGCCCCGCTGTCCTACTGGCGTTTGTTCGCCTGGACCGATGGCCTGTTCATCTACGCCGGGATCGGCCGAACCCGGCGTACCCTGGCCGTCGTCCCGCTAGCGAAAGCCCAGAGCGTGCGCTGGGTGCAGGGACCCCTTCAGCGCCGGCTCCGGCTGGCGACGGTGCACGTCGACACCGCCGGCCGCGGTTGGCGCGCCGAGGCCCGCTGCCGCGACGAGGTGGAAAGTCGAGCCCTATTCGACCAACTGGCGGCGCAAGCCCGGGCCGCGCGGGCCCCCCGGCTCACACCGGAAACGGCACCCCCGTAAGCGATTCGCTGAGCTGCCAGAGCCGCTGCGCCGTCGCCACATCGCGACCCTGGGGGAAGACGTCGACGACCTTGGGCGCCCCCCGCGTCTGGCCGAGCAGGCTCGGGCCGACGAAGGCCCCGCCGGGGATCTCGGGGTCGACCGAGGCACGCAACGTGGGCAGCGCTCCAGCGGCTCCGGACTGCAGGACGACCGGTCCGAGGATCCGGGCGACCGGGACCAGCCAGCCACGGCCCTCGTCGGCCAGTTGTCGCGGGAACAGGTTCGTCCAGCTGACCCCCGGGTGGCAGGCGATCACCCGGACCGGCTGACCGACGGCCGTCGTCCTGCGGTGCAGTTCCTGGGCGAAGAGCAGGTTGGCCTGCTTGGTGTTGGCGTAGATCTTCTGCGGGACATAGGGAACCGGGTCCGCCAGGTCCCGCTCGGTGATCCCGGCGGTCAACCGGCCGCCCCGGGAGGCAATGCTCGACACGACCACGACCCGGCCGGCGGCCGCGAGAACGCTGCTCCAAAGCTGCGCGACCAGTGCGAAGTGCCCGAGGTGGTTGGTGCCCATCTGCCGCTCGTGGCCCTGCGCGGTATCCAGCCGGCGCCCGCCCATGATCGCGGCGTTGGCGACCAGCACGTCGATCTTCTGGTGCTCGTCGGCCAACCGCTTCGCCGCCGAAGCGACCGAGTCGAGATCGGCCAGGTCGAGCGGGGTCACGCGCGCCTGGCCGGCGCGGCCGCCGATCGCGTTCCGAGCCTGCTCCCCCTTCGCCTGGTCCCGGCAGGCGAGGACCACCTCGGCTCCCGCCCGGACGAACTGCCGGGCGGCCTCGAGCCCGATCCCCGAGTTGCCGCCGGTGATGACGACGACCCGACCGGTGAGATCCGGCATGCTATGCGTGTTCCAGGACACGGCGACCTCCTGCCTGACGCTAACCCGGTGGCGAAGCCGGCGACGAATCGGGCCTGACCGGGTGCGGGCAACCCGACCCGGCCGGCGATACTCGAACCGGCGCCGAACCGGAGAGGACTGCATGGTGACGAGAGGGGGTGTCGCGGCCACCTATGAACTCGAGCACCTGGCGGCCCTCGAGGCGGAGTCCGTCCACATCATGCGCGAGGTGGCCGCCGAGTTCGAGCGTCCGGTGCTGTTGTTCTCCGGCGGCAAGGATTCGGTTCTCATGCTGCGGATCGCCGAGAAGGCGTTCTGGCCGGCCCCGGTGCCGTTTCCGGTCATGCACGTCGACACCGGCGAGAACTTTCCCGAAGTGCTCGCGTTCCGCGACGCCACCGTCGAGCGACTCGGCGTTCGGCTCATGATCGCCAGCGTTCAGGAATCGATCGACACCGGCCGGGTGGTCGAGCGGCCGGGGGTGTCCCGCAATCCCCTACAGACGGTGACCCTGCTGGACGCGATCAACCGGCACGGATACGACGCGGTCTTCGGAGGGGGGCGCCGGGACGAGGAGAAGGCGCGGGCCAAGGAACGGGTGTACTCGTTCCGGGACGACTTCGGGCAGTGGGATCCGAAAAGCCAGCGGCCGGAGCTGTGGAGCCTCTACAACGGCCGGCATCACAAGGGGGAACACATCCGGGTGTTCCCACTGTCCAACTGGACCGAACTCGACATCTGGCAGTACATCCTCGACGAGCAGGTGGCCCTTCCTTCGCTGTACTACGCCCACCGCCGGACGGTCTTCGAGCGGGACGGGATGCTGCTGGCCGTGTCGCCGTACGTCACGGTCATGGACGGCGAGGAGCCGTTCGAGGCCACGGTGCGGTTCCGGACCATCGGCGACGCCACGTGCACCGGGTGTGTGGAGTCGGCGGCGTTCACCACCGAGCAGGTCGTGGCCGAGGTGGCGGCCTCCCGGCTGACCGAGCGGGGGGCGACTCGCGCCGACGACCGTATTTCCGAAGCCGGAATGGAAGACCGCAAGAAGGAGGGGTATTTCTGATGTCCGAGCTGCTCAGGCTGGCGACCGCCGGCAGCGTGGACGACGGGAAGTCGACGCTCATCGGGCGGCTCCTGTTCGATTCGAAGGCCATCTTCGCCGACCAGCTCGACGCCGTGGAGCGCACCAGCCGGGAGCGGGGGGATGGCTACACCAACCTGGCCTTGCTGACCGACGGCTTGCGCGCCGAGCGGGAGCAGGGGATCACCATCGACGTGGCGTACCGGTACTTCGCCACCCCCCGCCGGAAGTTCATCATCGCCGACACGCCCGGGCACGTGCAGTACACCCGCAACATGGTCACGGGGGCCTCGACGGCCGATCTGGCCCTCATCCTCATCGACGCCCGCAACGGGGCCCTCGAGCAGTCCCGGCGCCACGC
>DATLTS010000058.1 GCA_035533475.1 Mycobacteriales bacterium
ATGGAACCAAGACCCCGAGCTGCTCAGCTGGCTCGCCAACCTCTGACCGCGCCTGGGTTATGCGCAGCGTCCGGTCGCCACCACCGCCCTCACCAGCGGCAACAGCCCGGCGCTACGCATAACCCAGCGCTGTTCATAGGGCGGGTTATGCGCAGCTGCGCATAAGTGCCCCTGCGGGGTGCCCGTACTGGTGTTCCGAAAGAAGCCCTCTTCACTGAGCAGGCCAGCCTTCAGGAACGCCTTCACCAAGGCAAGCAGACGCTTGTCTCCGACTCGCTTCCGCACCCGCCCCATCAGGGCGGAATGCGAAATCTCGTCGAAGCACGCTTCGATGTCACCTTCGAGCACCCACTCATAGGAGCGGGAGGTGAACTGGTGAATCTCCGCGATCGCGTCGTGCGCCCGGCGCTTCGGACGGAACCCGTAGGAGCACGGGTGGAAATCCGCCTCGAAGATCGGCTCCAGCACGAGCTTGAGCGCAGCTTGCACGGTCCGGTCCCGCGCGGTCGCGATCCCGAGCCGGCGCAGCTTGCCGCCGGCTTTGGGGATCATCCGCTCCCGTGCGGGCTGCGGGGTGAACCGCCCGGCTTTGAGATCATCTCGCAGCTCGGTGAGGAACCCCACCACGTCATCGACGTCGCGTGGCTTGACGCCGTCGATGCCGGCCGTTCGGCTGCCCTGGTTGCCCCGCACCCGACGCCAGGCCACCAGCAGCGTGGCCGGGTCGGTGACGAGGTTGAACAGATCATCAAACCGACGGTCGTGATCGAGAACCGCCCACTGGTGCAGCTTGGTCTGCATCCGCAGTACCCGTGCCTCCGCCTCCTCGGCGGTCGGCCACGGCGCGCCGGTGTTCACCGGCGACCTCCTACCCTGACAGTGCCTGCGCTGCGAATCCGCTGCCGCCCTTCCCCATGTGACCGGCTCTCCCGGCCTCGGAGTACTACGGCGGCTCCGCCACGCCCTGCCCGCCATAGCGGTCGACGCGCCTTCCCGTCGCCGGCCTGGCCGGCCGGTCGGCAGGTATCGGTCAGGACGCTTCCCACGTTCACCGTGTCCCGGTCGTCGGGTTAGGTGCCCAGCTTTGCCCCTGCGGCCTCGCCGTGAGTACGCCGCAGACCTTCCTCACGGCCTCCCCGCCGGCCTCTTCACCCGACGCGGGAGTCGCCCACCATCGGTGGGCGCGCACCGCTCCCCGGCCCATATCCACCAGGTTGGAGCCGGTGTATCTCTTGAGAGGCGTTACACGCTGGTTCCTCACGTACACCTTCCCGTCTCGCTTGCCGGACCCGGATCGTCTGGCAGTACCAACCCGTCCCGGCGTTGTCAGGGCTGCTCCCACCCTCCCCGGCGTCACCCGGCTCAGGCTGCCCTCAGCTTCGCCGGACTGCTGCGACAGCCCGGCGACGAAGGTCTTTCACCTCCATCCGAACCACACGGCGCCTCGTGGCGCACGAAGAGCCAGATCCAGGCCCTGGATCGCACTGCGCCGATCTTGCCGATGCGCCCGGGACTGCCAGAGAAGGCCACCCACGACTACAAGCGCAACGGGACCGCGACCTTGTTCGCGGCCCTAGAGGTCGCCACGGGCAAGGTGACCGACGCCTGCTACGAGCGGCACGGTAAGGCAGAGTTTTTGAACTTCATGCAGCAGGTCGCGAAGGCCTACCCGCGCAGAGAACTCCACGTGGTGCTCGACAACTACCACACCCACAAGCACCCAGAAGTCCAGGCCTGGCTGACCAAGAACCCTCGGATCACGCTGCACTTCACCCCCACCTCAGGCTCCTGGCTGAACATGGTCGAGATCTTTTTCGGGATCATCACTCGGCAGGCCATCCGCCGCGGGACCTTCGCCAGCGTCAGAGAACTCATGGCCGCGATCAGCCGTTTCATCGACGGCTGGAACGACCGCTGCCACCCGTTCACCTGGACCAAAACAGCCGACGAGATCCTGCCCCACGCCACCCGTCAAGCAACTTCAGACGCGCGACACTAGCGGCCATCAGCGCCGGTTGGCGCGGTTGCGGCGGGCTACATCGCCGGACCCTGTGGTCCACACGAGCGTACCGCCGGCCCGTCACGCTGTCAGCCCGGGCAGCATCGCCGGGACGCTCCGCATCCGCGTAGTAGGCGTCAACGATCGTGCGCCGCTCGGCTTCGGCCTTGGCTCCCGGCTGCCGAGAACCCAGCTCGGGCCGTCGTGTCTCCGGGGTCTGTCTCGTGCGGTGCGTGGCTTTGCTAGCGTCGAGCCGCCGATCGGTTGCCGCCGGGCGGCGTGGAACGGAGGCGAGCACGGATGGTCGTCCAGGTGGCGTGGGCGGATCGTCGGATCGAACTGGCGACCGCGATCTTCGATGTGAACGGCACACTCACCTTGCACGGAGAACTCATCGACGGGGTGGCCCCGCGGATGCAGCGGCTGCGCCAGATCCTGCAGGTTCTGCTCGTCTCCTCGGACAGCTACGGAACGCTAGAGGCGGTCGCCGACGCGTTACAGGTACCGGCTCGCCGCGCGCAGAACGCGGCCGAGAAGGCGGCCATCCTGGCGGAGGTCGGGCCATCCACGTGCCTAGCCGTCGGCAACGGCAACAACGATCTCCTGCTGCTACGCGACGCCGCGCTCGGCATCGCGGTGGTCGGGCCGGAGGGGGCGGCGCCGGCCCTGTTCGCTACCGCGGACATCGTGTGCGCCGCGATCGCGGACGCCCTCGACCTGATCCTCGAGCCGCTGCGGCTCAGTGCCACCTTGCGCCCATGAATCGCGGGTCGGGATCGGGGCGCCGGCGCAGTTCCTGTCCGATCCGAAATCGGCGGTAGCCCCCCGGGCGTCGGCCGGAGGCCGGAGAGGGTGCTTCCAGCGGCCGGCGGTCGGCGGCGAGACGCGCCGCGCCCCGGGCTCGGACTGGCCCGCGACTCCACTCCGGTCGCCGGTCGGCCCTCGACGGGTCGAGGCCAGGCTGCCGCGGGTTCAACGGGTCGACGCTGCGCCCGCCGCTCACCCCGCCAAGCGCAGCTCGGTCAACGCCTTTACCTGCCGAGCGAATGAACCGGAGCGGCACGAGCGTCGCCTCATCCTCGTTCGCATCGATCGGTTCCTGGCCCGCCGAGGCACGGCGCACCGATGGGTCAGGTGCGCCTATGATGTGGAGGTGGCGATGGAGTTCGCCTAGGGCCGCCGCCGCGGCTGATGACTCCTGCTGGCTTGGTGCACGGCAGGAGGACCTGTGGCCGCTGGGAGCAACGCGAAGACCGTCGCCGCGGGCTCCCAGTCGGGCCTGGCGCGCGCCGCGGAGCCTCGTCGGGTACCGAGTTTGCTGTGGCCGGTCGACCTCGACGCGAGGATCGTCGAGGCGGCGAGCGAGCCCGACTACTTCCATGATCTGAACCTCGATCAGCTGGCTGGGCAGCTGCTGGCCGGAGTGGACCAGGGCGATCGGCTAGCGGATGTGCTCTACAGCCCACTCGGCAGCGCCGACGTCGTCTACTACCGGCAGGAAGTGTTCCGGGACCTGGAGGACCCCCGGGTCGACGACGCGCTGCGGTTGTTTGTGGACCGGATGGATGACGTCCACCGCCACTTCGCGAACCTGGAGAAGAGGATCGACCGCTACGAGCGGGACGCGTGGTTTGTGGACGCCGCGAGCCTGTATTGCCGGGCGCTGCGCGACCTCGTCGATGTTCTGGACGCCGCGGAGCTGCGTTCACGAGGGCTGACCGCCGTCCGCGATGCGCTGGATGACTACGTGGCATCGGAGCCATTCGTTCGGCTGCTCGGAGAGGCGACCGACGCGCAAGCCGCGCTGACCCGGGTGCGCTACTGCATCCGGGTCAAGGGGAGCCGGGTGGAAGTCAGCCGCTACCAGGGTCAAGAGGACTACAGCGTCGAGGTGGGGGAGACGTTCCGCCGCTTCCAGCAAGGCGAGGTCAAAGACTACCGGGTGCAATACCGCAGCGAACCTTTTCTCGGTCACGTCGGCTCTCACATCCTGGAGTTGCTGGCTCGGCTGTTCCCTACAGAGTTCAGCGGCCTCGACGAGTTCTGCGCCGGCCACGCCGACTTTCTGGCCGAGCAAGTCAACCGGCTGGCGTTCGAGTCCGGCTTCTACCTCGCGTACCGCCGGTACATGGCTCCGCTCGTCACCGCCGGGCTGCCGTTTTGCTATCCCACGATCGACGAGTCCTCCGGGGACATCGAGGCCGAAGGCGCGTTCGACATCTGCCTGGCCAGCATGCTGGTGGCCGAAGGGAGACAGGTCGTACAAAACAGCCTTCGGCTGGACAACGCCGAACGCATTTTCGTGGTCTCCGGCCCGAACCAGGGCGGCAAGACGACGTTCGCTCGCATGTTCGGGCAGCTGCACCACCTGGCAGCCGTCGGCTGCCCGGTGCCGGGTGCGACGGCCCGGCTAGGGCTGTTCGACCGCATCTTCACGCATTTCCAGCGCGAGGAGCAGGTGTCGGACCTGCGCGGGAAGTTGGAAGACGACCTGGTCCGGATCCACGCGACCCTGCAGGTCGCGACGGCGCGGAGCATCGTCATCCTGAACGAGATCTTCACGTCGACCACCCTGGACGACGCGCGGCTGCTCGGCGCGGAGATCATGCACAAGCTGATCGACCGGGGGGTGCGCGGGGTGTACGTCACCTTCGTCGACGAGCTGGCCAGCATCGGGCCCGCTGTCGTCAGTGTGATGAGCGAGGTGGTGCCGGACGATCCCGCCCGCCGCACGTTCCGGATCATCCGCGCCCCCGCCAACGGCCTCGCCTACGCGCTGGCTATCGCCGCGAAGTACGACCTTACCTACGAGCGTCTGCGGAACAGGCTCGTACGGTGAAGGTGCATCTGCTCTACCGCGACCGGGACTTCGACCTCGACGCCCCGTTGCCGGCCACCCACGAGGATCTGACCCGGGACCTCGATCTGGCCACCGTGGTGCGGGCGATGGCCGGCGGCGACAGGCTCCTGGCCGCGGTAGCCAGCCGCGTCCTGCTGACCAGCCTGACCGACCCGCAGGACATCCGCTACCGCCAGGAGATCCTGCGGGACTTGCTGGCCCAACCGGATATCGCCCGCGAGGTCTATACCGTCACGGTGGAGGCCCTCGAGCAGCGTCGATCCATCTGGGGCTACTCCGCCACCTCGCGACCCTCCCTCATCCTCTCCGGCGCGGTCGACTACCTGCAGAGCTACGTGGGCTACCTCAAGCGACTACGGGCCATCGCCGACGAGCGGCACGACAGCGTGCACTCGGCGGGGATGGCCAGCTTCTTTCGGGCTCTGCAAGAAGAGTTGGACGACGCCTACTTCCACACCGTGCAGTGCCACCTCCAACGCCTGCAGTTCCGCGACGGGCTGCTGCTCAGCGCCGAGCTGGCTCGCGATAACACCGGCAGGAACTATCTCCTGCGCACCCCGGAGAGGGACAGACCGGGATGGAAGCAAAAGCTCGGGCTGACCGAGCGCACGTCGTACTCGTTCACCGTCCCGCCACGCGACGACGCCGGGGGGCAGGCACTTGACGAGCTGACCAACCGGGGGACGAACCAGGTGGCCAACGCGGTGGCCCAAGCCGCCGACCACATCAAGAGCTACCTCACCGCCCTGCGCACCGAGCTCGCCTTCTACGTCGGCTGCCTCAACCTGCACGACCGGCTCACCGAAGCCGGCCAACCTACCTGTCTGCCAGATGTCCGCCCGACAAGCGAGGCAGCCCTCCGCTGCCGAGACCTGCGGGACCCCTCGCTCGCGCTGCAGTCGAGCCACCCGATGATGGTGGGCAACGACGCGGACGCCACTGGCAGGTCCCTGGTCATCGTCACCGGCGCCAACTCGGGAGGGAAGTCCACGTTCCTGCGCAGCATCGGGCTGGCGCAGGTCATGGCGCAGGCCGGGATGTTCGTCGCGGCGTCGGACCACTGTGCCAGCATCTGCTCAGGGGTGTTCACCCACTTCATCCGGGAGGAGGACGCCACCATGCGGGCCGGGCGGCTGGAAGAGGAGCTGGCCCGGATGAACGCCCTCGTCGATCACATCCAGCCCGGCGCCCTCGTGTTGTTCAACGAATCGTTCCATTCCACCAACGAGCGGGAAGGCTCCGAGATCGCCCGCCAGATCGTGCGTGGCCTGCGCGAGGGGGGCGATCGAGTCGTGTTCGTAACCCACCAGTTCGACTTCGCCACCGGTTTCCTTGCCGAGGACGGCGTCTCGGCGCTGTTCCTGCAGGCCCGCCGCCGGGCCGACGGTCAGCGCGACTACCACCTCGTCCCCGGACCGCCGCTTCCCAGCGCCTACGGAGCCGACCTCTATGACACGGTTTTCGGCGAGCCGCTACCAAGGACTGCGCCGACGGGATCGAGCCGCTCCTTGGAACCCGGCTGGACCGAGCCCTAGGACTGGGGTATGGCGCTACACAATTCGGTCGGTCACGATCACGAACTCGGCCGCTACCGCACCCTGCGTGCCGCGTGCCGCGCGCTCGCCTGCGCCGCGAGCCAATGCAGCGCCTTCCGGCGTGCGTTCACCGCCGCACCCCCGGTCGAGCGTCTGCCCGATCCGATCCCCGGGTGGCCGGCGAACCAGCAGCGTCGGTCATGACCAGCGGGACGCACGAGTTCCTGCCGTTCGACGACGATCGGTGGCAGTTCGACACCGCCATCTGGCGCGGCGTCACCAATGGTCTGCCTGCGCTGCGCTGGGCGCCGATCCTCGACATCGACGCCGGCGTCGTGACCGGGTTGCTCGCCGCGCTCGCAGCGGGCAACGTTCCGGCGCGCGCCGAATCGCTTGCCCGCCTGGGATCCCGCGACCGGTGCTGGCGGGTGTGGGTCGACGCCGTCACCTACTCACGGGCCGAAGACATCCTGCGCGCGGAGCTCTCCAGGCACCCGCCCTCGGCCCCGCGATGAGCGAGACGCCGGCAACCTGTCGCGTCGCTACTGTCGCCCGACCCGGCGAAGCATCGCCGTGGGCGCCCCGGGTGACAGTGTTCGACTCCTGGCCCGGTGGAAACCGGCGTCGGGGGGGCTACGCCAGCCCGTAGGCGAGTCGTTCCGTGTCCTCGATCTCGATCAGCCGGTTGTACTTTGCCACCCGCTCACCGCGCGCGGGCGCCCCGGTCTTCATCTGGCCGCAGCCGGTGCCGACCGCGAGGTCGGCGATGAAGCTGTCCTCGGTCTCGCCGGAGCGGTGAGAGACGAACTGGGCCCAGCCGGCCTCCCGGCAGGTGCGCATCGCGGTCAACGCTTCGGTGACGGTTCCGATCTGGTTGACCTTGATCAGGCAGGCATTCCCGACGCCGCTGCTGATCGCCTCGGCGATGATGGTCGGGTTGGTGCAGAAGATGTCGTCGCCGACGAGTTCGATCCGCTCGCCGAGCCGCTCGGTCAGGACGCGCCATCCCTCCCAATCCGATTCGGCCAGCCCGTCCTCTAACAGCCA
Source organism: Mycobacteriales bacterium (assembly GCA_035533475.1). Classification (NCBI taxonomy): domain Bacteria; kingdom Bacillati; phylum Actinomycetota; class Actinomycetes; order Mycobacteriales; species Mycobacteriales bacterium. Next base: position 7,442 of record DATLTS010000058.1, read on the forward strand.
CACCGGGTAGCGTTCGACGATCTCGACGTAACGCTCGACCAGATCGGCGGTCGACAGCGCCTGCCCGGCGATGTGATAGCTGCCGCCGCGGTAGAACTCGCTCGATGCGGGGTCCATCGCCAGGGCCACCCCATCACGCCCGGCCCGGTACCCTGCGTCGCCGATTGCGGCCAGGAGAAACTCGAGAACCTCCTCGGGTGTCGTCAACGCCGGGGCGAACCCACCTTCGTCGCCCAGGCCGGTCGAGAACCCCTTACCGGCAAGGTTTCGGCGCAGCGCCGCGTAGATCTCGGCGCCGGCTCGGACCGCCTCGGCCACCGTCGGGGCACCGAGCGGAGCCACCATGAATTCCTGGAAGTCCAGGTCGTTAGGCGCGTGGACTCCGCCGTTGACCACGTTGAAGTGCGGCACCGGCAGTCGCGGCTCGCCGACCGACCCGGCGAACGTTCGCCACAGCGGGAGCCCGGCGGCCGAGGCCGCAGCCCGGGCGGCCGCCATGGACACGCCGACGATCGCGTTCGCCCCGAGCCGGGACTTGGTCTCGGTCCCGTCGAGTTCGACGAGGAGCTGGTCGACGGCGGCCTGGTCGGGGAAGCTGCGGCCACGGAGCGCGTCCGCGATCTCCCCGTTGACGCTGCCGACGGCGCCGAGCACACCCTGCCCGCCGTAGCGGGCGGGGTCGCCGTCTCGGAGTTCGACGGCCTCCCGGGTCCCGGTAGACGCCCCCGCGGGAACCCCGGCCCGGACGGGCGGCCCGTCGACAGGGGTCAAGGTCACCGCGAGGGTCGGCCTGGCCCGGGAATCCAGAATCTCGACAGCATGCAGGTCTCGTACGGTGATCGTCACCCGTGCCTCCTCCTCTCTTCTGCCAGCGTGGCGCCGACCCGCCCGGGCCGCCCGGGGCGAAGGTCACACCCGCCTTGCGGTATCGGCTGAGAGTCGGACGTGATCACCGCCGCGCCTCGGCCTGGCGACGCGCAGCGAGGAAGAGCGGCAGCGCGGCCGCCTCGGCTACCAGGGAGAAGACGACGAGCGCCGGTAGCGACACGCCGTACAGCAGGCCGATCACCGTGCTGCCCAGGAACCAGGCGATGCCGTAGCCGCCGGTGAAGATCCCGAACGCCGACGCGCGGCGGTCGCGGGAGACCATCGCGGCCACCGCCGCGGGGATGATCGACTCCTGAACGCCCGTCCCCACGCCCCACAGGATGATCCCGACGAAGCTGGTCCAGAAGCCGCCGAGGAAGGCGAGCGGTGCGTAGATCCCGGACAGGACGGTCAGCGGCAGGAGTAGCCGCATGCCGAAGCGGTCGAACAGCCGACCGAACACCAGCGATCCGGCGCCGCCGACGGCCATCGCGACCGCGTAGAAGACGGGGACCAGCGTGGTCGAGACCACCCGCGCCTTCTCGAGGTGGTAGGCGATGAGCGGGAAGTCGGCGAACCCGGCGCCGACCAACGCGGCGCCTGCGAGGTACACCCAGAACACGCGCGGCATCCGTTGGGTGGTGCTGATCCGGGCGGGGCTCGGCTCGAGGTCGGCGGGTCGCGGGTAGGTGACCCGGGCGACCGCGAGCAGAGACAGTTCGATCACGGCAGGAACCGCCAGCAGCGCGAAGGCCAGCTTGTAACGGTGCTGGTCGACGAGCAGGATCAAGGCCACGAAAAGCGGGCCGAAGGTGGCCCCGAACTGGTCGAGGGCTTCGTGCAGCCCGAACGCCCGGCCGTAGCCGATTTCGCTGGCGGCGTGGGAGAGCATCGCGTCCCGCGGGGGGTTGCGGATCGCCTTGCCGACCCGCTCCAAGACGACCAGGACGGCGGCCACCTCCCAGCTCCCGGCGAGGGCGAGCAGCGGCACGACCGACATCTGCAGCAGGTAGCCGGCGATGGTGATGGGCCAATAGCGGCCGGTCCGGTCGGCGCCCGGCCCGGAGATCAGCCGCAGCCCGTAGCCGAGCAGCTCCCCGAAGCCGGTGACCACGCTGATCGCCAGCGCCCCAGCCCCGAGCAGCCCGAGATAGGGCCCGACGATGCTGCGCGAGCCTTCGTAGGTGAAGTCGGCGAAGAAGCTCATCACGCCGATCGTCAGGACGAACGTCAGGGCCTTAGACCGGCTCTTCGCCATCCCGGGCCGGTCGGCCAGCTTGCTGACTGCGAGCCGGGGGACGCCGGCGACTCCGCGCAGGATCGCTGCCGCTCTCTCGACCACGCGGGTCATGGCGGCGGACCGGCGTGCGCGTCGGGCGGCCGACGTGACGAACCTGCACCAAGTGCGTCGACGCGTCGCGGGCGCGACCGGGTGTGCCGGCGAAGGCGGCGCTGTCGTCGAATGAACGGGGACAGGCCGCCGGCGGGGCGGCGTGCCAGGCCGAGCTCGGCCATCCGGCGCCGAATGGTGCCGGCGGGCACTCCGGTGAGCATTTCCAGGTGCACGACGGCGAGCCCGCATCCGACGTACAGGTCACGGATCAGCCCGGGGTCGAGCGGGACGGTGCAGGGGAACCGCTGGTGCAGCGGCCCGGGCTGGTCGACGACGGGTACCCGGTGGTGGGCGAGGACCCGTCGTACCTGCGGGTCGGCGTAGAGGGAGGCCAGGACCCGGACCGACCGGTTCTGGCCGACGTTGGTGCCGCCCGGCCGCACCGGCAGGTTGTGGTCGTGCGCGCTGAAGAGCACTTCGCGGCGGGACCGGCCGAGTCGCTCGCCGATTTCGCTGGCGGTGAGGCCCTGCGCTACGTACAGCGAGCGCAGCGGGCCGGCGGGCAGCCGCTGCCGGTCCTCGCGGTTGGCCCAGCCGCGTGTTCGGGTCGGGATGCCCAGCTGTTTGAGCCGCTCCCGGACCAGCCGTTCGGGCAGACCAAGCTTATCCGCCACCTGGGCGCTGGTCAGACGCTGCCGCCAGTAGAGCTCGACCAGGTCGGCGGCGAGGGTGGGCGGGTCGGGCCGCCTGCGGCGCAGCCGGGGATGGCCGGCGCCCCGGGCGCCGACGGGCACACCGATCGTCCGCAGTCGCCGGGCGACACCGGCCCGATTGGTCCGCAGCAGTTCTGCGATCTGACGGATCGACAGACCCTCGTGCAGATACCGGGCGCTCAGCTTCTCGTCCGAGATCGTCTCGGGCGCGGCTGGCGGGTCGTCGCCAACCGCGTGGGCTGGTGTGGCGGTTGTCTCGGCGTGTTGGCGCCTCGATGGCCGCATGGCTCCTCCTGTCGCCTCGGCAGGAGCCATCAGCCACGGTGTGGCGCTTGTCGGGGAGCTCCATCCCCGCCGATCTGACACTACAACGAATGGCGCTCGCGGTCACCGAGACGGCCGGGGTCCGCGGGTGGCAGGCGAGCGGGACGGCCGCGGGACGCAGGCTGGCGGAAGCCGACGAGGATCGGCGCGTAACGCCGCGGGTTCCGGGCCGCGTGCCACCTCGGCGCTAGATTGTGGGCAGCTCACGACGGCGGAGGGACCCGCCGATTCCGCGGCCGCCCGCCAATGGTTCCTACCCGAACAGCTGCGACGGGTAGGAGGAGACGTGACGGGCACCGGGTGCGACGGCTACCTACCGGTCGGCCCGATGTCCCGTGCGGCGGCCCTGTGCCGAGGTCGCGACATGTCCCGGCGGCCGCGCCGGTGAGCCGGGTCAGCGAAGACGAGGTGCTGTTGGTGTGGCGGGCGGTGCGTGCCTACCGCTCGGGGCGTGCGCCGGGCTGCGTGCCGCGCGGCCGGCCGGCGCGCAGCGACTGCCCGATGTTCGACCGGTGCGAGCGGTGGATGCGTCCCGACGACGACGATGCGCTCAGCCTCGCGGAGACGGTCGAGGAGACCGAGCGTCGCCGCGCGCAGTGGCCGTGCAGCCGTTTGCTCGACGTGCTCGGTCCGGACGTCGTCCGGCTCGGATACGGGCGCGGGCCGCGGCGTTGACGACGGGCCGGCCGGACGCCGCGGGGGTCGGCGCCCGGCCGGGTCCTGGCGGGGCTCACCCCTCGCTGGTCCGGCCGGCAGGGTCCGGGGTCGCCGGCCTGGGGCGCCACACGTTGCCGAGGTAGGGGGCGGTGGCCTCGTCGCCGCGCCGCGCGTGCAGCGCGCGCAGGTGGCCGGCCAACGGCGGCCGCAGATCGAGCGAGGTCAGGTCGGCGAGCGGGACGAACGCCGGGCGCAGGCCGGGCTCCTGCTGGGAGGGCTCGGCCGAGCTGTCGGCGAGCTTGCCGAAGAACACGATCTCGATCGTGTGCAGGCGAGATCCGCGGTGGCTTGCTTCGAGTACGAAGGCGACCCGGGCCGGGTCGACCTCCAAACCGGTCTCCTCCCGCGCTTCCCGGCGGGCGCAGGCGGCGGTCCCTTCACCGTTGCGCGGGTTGCCGCCCGGCAGTACCCAGTCGCCGCCGTACTCGGCGTCGCGCTCGACGAGCAGGACGCCGTCTCGCCGGAACACCACCACCGAGCAGCGCAGGTTGACCAGGCTGCCGTCGACATCCGCGGGCTCGCCACTCACCGCTACCTCCTCGCTGTCGGCGCAGCCGGACGCCACGCATCACGTTGGGGTAGCGGTCATCAGCGCCGGGTCCGGCGCGCTCGGCAGCGAACCGCATCGCTGTCCTGCGGACTCGCCGACCAACCTATCGGATCGGCCGCCCCGGGTCTTGTCCGCGACCCCGGCCCCGCCGGGCGACGAAGTCGGCGACGCCGAGGGCTCGGCTGCCGATCGGGCCCGGGTCGAGTTCTTCCGGCGGTCCCGCTATGCTGGGCACTGACCACCAGGTCCGGCGATGTGGCTCGCCGCAACCGCGCTTTCCGCGCTGACGGCCACTGTCTGGGTCGTCCGTTCCGGCGGACACGACGCAGGGAGTGGGTCGTGGGTAGCTGGGTCAGCGCTCATTCGGCTCTCCGTCGTTGGACGGCGAGGGTGTGGAGCCTAGAACCTCCGGCGGAGGTCCGGCCCGCGTCGCGCGCCGCGCATCCCAGTCGCGGTGGCGGGGCCGACGAAGCGCAGCTGGCCCTGATCGAGCAGCGGTTGGCCGCCGCGGACCCCCAGCTGGCGGCTTTCCTCAGCGGGGCGACTCGGGTCCGCCACTACCGGCGGGCCGTGCTCGCGGTCTTCGCCGTCGCGCCGGCCGTGATCGTGGCCGGTCTGGCCAGCCGTGAGCTGCCCGCGGTCCTGGTCGGTGTCGCCCTCATGCCGGTCACGCCCGTGGCGGCCGGGTTGGTGGCCCGGCGCTGCCGTGACCGGACGGTGGTCTGGCGGCGGTGGGTCCGCGGTCTTCGCGGCGACGCCGACGGCGCGTGCTCATGACGTCGCCCGATCCGGACGGCCCCTCCCCGGCCCGGTCCGGCGTCCCCGCCGGGGCCGGCAGGGGCCGGCGGGGCGGGGCGCGTGGTGCGGAGCAGGGCCGGGACCGTCCCCGTCGGGCGGGGGCCCGGGCCAGCGGAGTGACCGTGACCACCCGCGCCGAGTCGACCCGGGACGTTGCACACCGGGCGGTGGCCGGCTCGGGCCGGCGCGGCCCGTATCGCAGCCTGCTGTTCCTCGACGGCGCCGACGGCCGGGCCGTGGACGCGGCCGCGGCCCCGGCCTGCTTCGTCGACCTGAACCTCGACCAGGTGGTCGCGGCGGTGATCGGCGAGGCGGACGACTACCGGCTCCGTCCGTTGTTCCACATCCAGGTGGACACGGTCGAGGAGATCCGTTACCGCCACGCGGTGTTCGCCGACCTGGACGGGACGCCACTGGCGCGGCGGGTCGCGGTTTTCGCCGAACGGATGCGCGGAAGCCGGGAGTCCCTGCAGCAGGCGGCCAAGCTGCGCAACCCGCACCAGAAACAGCGCTGGCTGCTCGAGGCCGCCGCCGGCTACGCCGCCGCGGTCGCCGACCTGTCGGCGGACCTCGCGCGCGCCCCGCTCGACTCGGCGGGCCTGGCCGGCTTCCGCGACTACGTGTCGGGCTACGCCGACTCGACCGGGTTTCGCACCCTGCAGGCGGACGCCGGGCGGGTCGCGGACGGGCTGGCCGCAGCGCGCTACTGCCTAGGCCTTTCCGCCAACCTCATCCAGGTCCGCCGCTACGACTCCGAGGCCGACTACGGCGCCGAGGTCGAGCAATCGTTCCTCCGGTTCCGTCAACACGATGCGGCCGACCACCAGCACCGGTTCACCGACTGGCCCGAGGTGAACCACGTCGAGGCAGAGATCCTCAGCCGGGTCGCCCGGCTGTTCCCGGCCGAGTTCGCCGACCTCGAATCCTTCCGCAGTGCCCACCGGGACTACCTCGACCCGGTCGTCGGCGCCTTCGACCGCGAGGTGCAGTTCTACCTGCACTACCTCGCCCTGATGGCCCGGCTGCGCGCCGCCGGCCTGCCCCTGTGCTACCCCGAGGTCTCGGCGGACTCGAAACGGACCGAGGCGGTCGACACCTATGACCTCGCGTTGGCCGTCAAGACGGTGGCCGAACGCGTCCCCCTGGTCCGCAACGACGTGTCGCTGTCCGGACGGGAACGCATCGTCGTGGTGACCGGCCCGAACCAGGGCGGCAAGACGACGTTCGCCCGGCTGTTCGGGCAGCTGCACGTGCTGGCCCGGCTGGGATGCCCGGTGCCGGGCCAGCACGCCCGGCTGTTCGTCTGCGACGCGGTGTACACCCACTTCGAGCGCGGCGAGAACCTCACCGACCTGCGCGGCAAGCTGGAGGACGACCTCGTTCGGGTTCGCGACATCTTGGCCGAAGCCACCCCGCGCAGCGTCGTCGTCCTCAACGAGATCTTCACCTCCACCACCTTCCGGGACGCGGTGCTGCTGGGCCGTGCCGTCCTCGCCGAGCTGTCCACGCTCGACGCTCTGGCGGTCTGCGTCACCTTCGTCGACGAGCTGGCCTGCTTCGACGACAAGACCGTGAGCCTGGTCGCCGCGGTCGCTCCGGAGGACCCGGCGGTGCGGACGTTCAAGCTGGAACGCCGACCGGCGGACGGCCGCGCCTACGCCACGGTGCTGGCCGCCAAGCACGGGCTGACCTACCGCCAGGTCAGGGATCGACTGCGCCGATGAAGGTCCGCTTGCTGTTCCGTGACGAGGACCTGGGTGACGACGACGCACTGCCGGCCGGTTCGGCCGACGTGGTGGAGGACCTCGGTCTCGAGACGGTCTTCCACGCGATGGCGGCCTCCGACCCGCTGCTGCGGGAGGTGGCTGCCCGGGTCGTGCTGCGCGGCCTGGCGACGCCGGAGCAGATCCGCTACCGCCAACAGGTGCTCGCCGACTGCCTGGCCCAGCGGGAGACGGTGCGAGTGCTCTACGACCTCGCCGGCGAGGCCCTCACCGCCGAGAAGGGGGTGTGGGGGTTCCTGGCAAGGTCACCCGAAGGTCGGCTGCGCTGGTCGGTGGACATCCTCGAGCGGCTCGTCCCGCACCTGCGCCGGCTACGCGGGCTCGCCGACGCCGGCGTCGCCACGTTCGGCTCCGAAGGGTTCACCACCCTGTTCGGCGTGCTGCGCGCCGAGTTGGCCGACGACTACTTCGACGAGATCCGCCGTCACCTGGCGACGCTGCGCCTCCGCACCGGCGTTCTCGTCAGCGCCGAACTGGGTGCGGGGCTCAAGGGCGTCGACTACCGGGTGCGCCGCGGTCCCGACCAGCGGGTGAGCTGGTGGCGGCGGCTGTGGCCGCCGCGCGCGGACGCTTTCACGGTCGTGATCGCCCCCCGCGACGAGGCGGGCTCGAGGGCGCTGGGCGAGCTGCGCGCCCGCGGCATCGACGAGGTGGCCAACGCGGTCGCCCAGGCGGCGGAGCATGTCCTCGGCTTCTTCGCTGCGCTGCGGACCGAGCTGGCGTTCTACCTCGGCTGCACGCAGCTTTACGACCGGTTGGCCGGCCGCGGCATCTCGATGTGCTTTCCCACGCCCGGCCTCCCGACGCCAGCCTCCCTGTCCGCCCGCGGGTTGTGCGACCCGGTGCTGGCGCTGCGCAGCCGCGGGCAGGTCGTCGGCAACGACCTCGACGCCGACGGCGCCCGACTCGTCGTCATCACCGGGGCGAACCAGGGCGGTAAGTCCACCTTGCTGCGCAGCGTCGCCGTCGGTCAGCTGATGATGCAGGCCGGCATGTTCGTGGCCGCGGCCTCGTTCGCGGCGCGGGTGTGCGCCGGGGTGTTCACCCACTACAAGCGGGGCGAGGACGCCGCGATGGTCAGCGGGAAGTTCGACGAGGAGCTGGTCCGGATGGACGGCGTCGTTGGGCGGTTGACCGCCGGGGATCTGCTGGTGATGAACGAGTCGTTCTCCTCGACCACCGAGACGGAGGGAGCGCAGATCGCCGGCTCGCTGATCGAGGCCCTGCTCGACGAGGACGTCACGGTGATGTGCGTCACCCACTCCTACGAGCTGGCCGAGCGGCTGCGCGGCCGGGGTGACGGGGTGCTGTTCCTGCGCGCGGAGCGGCGCGCCGACGGGGAGCGGACCTTCCGCGTGCTGCCCGGGGCGGCGCAGCCGACCAGCCACAGCGAGGACGTCTACCGGCGAGTCTTCGGCCGGCCCCTCGCGGGTCGTGCCGGCCGGGCGGCTCGCGGCGGTGGGCGGGCCGGGAAGGGCTACAGCGCGCCGAGCAGGTAGGCGAGGAGCAGCACGACGAAGATGTAGAGCAGGTAGAGGTTGACGTCGCCGGATTGGATCGGGCGGACGAGGTCGGCGAGCCACTCGACGGCGGCGACAACCGGCCGGTAGAGGTAGCGCAGGAAGATGGGGGTGACTTCGGTTTCGTAGTGCACCGGGCCGGATCGCCCGGCCGGGTCGTCGGAGGCGCGTCGCAGCGACACGGTGGGGCGGTAGAGCGGGTCGAAGGTGACCCGGACCGGGGCGGCGAAGGTCATCGCCGAGTACTGCATCCGGGGTTCGAACGCGGTGATGCCGCCGTCCCAGACCGGCGCCTTGCGGCTAGTGCCCCGGGGCCGACCGGCGAGGTAGACCAGCAGCGGCATGGTGAGCGCGGCGACGAGGAACGTGGCGAGGTAGGTGGGCGAGAAGGCGGAGAAGTTGGTGTGCGCCGGGATCACGGTGAGGTGCGCGATCACCAGTTCCGGCAGCAGGTGCACCCCGGTGGCAGCGCGCACGGCGCTGGCCAGGGCGGCGAGCATGACGGGGGCGCCGACGCCGAGAGCGACGCAGCCGGCGGCGAGCAGCGCCGGGCCGACGACGGGCTGAGCCTGCTCGGTGGCCTGCGCGGCGGCGCGGGTGCGGGGCATGCCGAGGTAGGGGATGCCGAAGCCACGGACGAACGCGGCCACCGCAAGGCCAGCGGTCAGCCCGAGCACGGCGGCCGCGACCAGGATGAGCGTGCCGACCAGGTGGCTGGGGATGCGCAAGCCCTGGAACAGCCCTTCGAAAATGAGCCATTCGCTGACGAACCCGTTGAGCGGCGGAAGCGCGGCGATGCCGAGGGTTCCGACCAGCCCGGTGACGGTGGTGCGGGGCAGTCGGCGGATCAGCCCGCCGAGCCGGTCCATGTCCCGGGTGCCGGTGGCGTGTTCGACGACGCCGGCGTTGAGGAACAGCAGCGTCTTGTAGGTGCCGTGGTTGGCGACGTGGTAAAGCGCGCCAAGCAGCAGGAACGCCGCCAGGTCGCGCTGGCCGTAGGAGCCGAACGTCATCCCAGCGCCGGCGGCAGTGATGATAATGCCGACGTTTTCGATGGTCGAGTAGGCCAGGAACCGTTTGATGTCGCGTTCGGTCAGCGCATACAGGATGCCGATCACCGCGGACAGCGCGCCGAAGGCCATGGTGAGCAGCCCCCACCAGGCCGGTCCGGGTCCGAGCAGATCGAAGCCGAACAGCAGGATGCCGTAGACACCGAGCTTGACGACGAGTCCGGACAGGAACGCCGACCCGTCAGCGGGGGCGACCGGGTGGGCTTCCGGCAGCCAGACGTGCAGGGGTACCAGACCGGCCTTGAAACCGAACCCGAGGAGCGCCAACACGAAGGCCGCGCTGCGGGTGCCGAGACCCAGGTGCGGGGAGCGGGCGGCGATGGTCGCCAGATCGAGGCTGCCGGTGCGGGCAGCGAGCAGCACGAACGCAGCCACGATGAGCACGAAGCCGGTTTCGGAAAGCGCCAGGAACCAGAATCCGCCCGCGGCCACCTCGTCGCGGCGCTGGTGGCGTACCACGACGAGGTAGGAGAGCAGGGCCATCGACTCCCAGGCGACGAGGAAGACGGTGACGTTGCCGGCGACGAGCACGGCGAGGGCGGCCAGCAGCGCCAGGTTGTAGGCGGCGAGGTAGACGGCGCTGCCGATCCCGGCCGAGTGGTAGCGCGGCTGGTAGCAGCCGATCGCGACGGCGATCAGGCCGAGCAGGGCGATGAAGACGGCGGCGAGCGGGGTGGCCCGGAAGGTCAGCGCGCCGACCGTGGTCGTGCCGCCGGCGGACCCGATGAGCGCATGGTGGGCGACCAGGAGCGTGCCGCCCCCGCCGAGTGCGGCCGCCCCGCCGACGGCGCTGAGGGTGGCGGTGAGCCGGAGCCCGGCTGGGCGGACCCCGCTGACGGCGGCGGCCGCGGCGGCCAGCCAGGCACCGGCGGCGATCGCGAGCAGCACGGTGACCGTCATGGCGGCGAGGTGGGGTCGCCGGTCGCGAAGCGCATTCTGGAGACCTTCTCGGCGAGCCGGCCGACCGCGACCAGCAGCCCCTGCAGCAGGGCGACGGGGCTCGGCGGGCAGCCGGGGATGTAGACGTCGACGGGCAGCACGTCGTCGATGCGGCCGTGCACGTACGGGTCGGATGAGTACACCCCGCCGAGCGCGCAGGCTCCGGTGGCGACCACGATCCGCGGCTCGGGCATGGCGGCGTAGGTTTTGGCCAGGGCCAGGTCGAACGCCCGCACCGCCGGGCCGGTGACGAGCAGCAGGTCGGCGTGCCGCGGCGCCGGGGTGAAGAACAGGCCGAGCCGGTGCAGGTCGTAGTGCGGCGCGGCAAGCAGCCGGATCTCCTGCTCGCAGGAGGCGCAGGAGCCGGTGTCGACGGTACGGATGTGCAGGCTGCGCCGGAACAGTCGGCGGATGTCGGCGGCCAGCGTGGCGGCCAGCTGGGCCGGGTCGCCGGGCGCGTCAGCCATCGTCGTCATCGGGTCTCCTCGGGGAGTCGGATGCGTTTAACGAGCTGGCGGCGGTCGGTGGCGGCCAGCTCGATGACCCCGCTCGGGGTCGCGGCGTCACCGGCGACCGCGAGGCACCGCCCGCAGCCGGTGCAGCCGCCGACGTCGTAGACGAGCGTGTCGTCGCCCTCGATTGACAGGGCGTGGCTGGGGCAGACCGCGACGAGCTCGGCGACCAGCTCGCGGGTGAGCGCCGCCGAAGAAAAGACCGGCGGGCTGGGCAGGGTGGCGGTCCACGGGTCGGGAGGGCCAGCCGGGTAGTGGGTGGTGACCACCCCTCGGCGCAGCCCGCGCAGGAACCACAGCGCCATCAGCGCGCCGTCCCGGCGACGGTGAGCCAGAAGCTGGCCTCGATGATCGGGATGTCGGTGAACACGTTCTGCGCCCGGGCGGCGTCATCGAAGATGCGCCAGTTGCGGGCCGCCGCCGGTCGTAGCCGGGCCCGGCGGATCAGCCCGTCCTCGCCGATGTCGACCCAGGCCAGCGACTCGCCGCGGGCCGACTCCGACCAGCCGAGGCCGCTGCCCGCGCCCGGGCGTGTCCGCGCCGTGCCGTCACCAGCTTCGCCGCCGAGCTCGCCGAGCAGCCGGACGGAATCGGCGGCCTCGGCCAGGAACACCTGGTAGCGGGCGAGCGCGTCGCCGGCCTCCCGTACCGCGAGCTGCGGCCGGTGCACGTCGAAGGGCGGCTGGGGGTGGTCGGTGCGGGTGTCGATGGCGGCACCGGCGGCGCGGGCGACCGGGCCGACGATGCCGAGCCGGTGCACCGCCTCGCCGGTGACGATGCCGGTGGCTTCGAGCCGGTCGAGGAAGGAGTTCGTCTTCGACAGCGCGTCGGTGACCCGCCGCAACTCGCCGTAGGTGCCAGGCAGGTCACGTCGCAGCGCGTCGAGGTCCGGCGGGCGGGTCACCCCCCCGACGTCGAGGACACCGAACAGGTAGCGGTGGCCGAAGACGGCGGCGTTGAGCCGCAGGCACCGCTCCAGCGCGATCTCCGCGTTGGCCTGCCCGACGGACAGTCCGGTGGTCTGGCACAGCGCGACGGTCGCCGCGGCGTGGTTGTACAGCCGTTCGAGCTCCAGCGCGACTGCCCGCGTCACCGCCGCCGCCGCTGGCACGGGCGCGTCGAGGGCGCGCTCGACCGCGTGCACGAACGCCCAGCCGTTCGCCACCGCCGAGAGCCCTTCCACCCGCTCGACGAAGAACAGCGCCTCGGCCGGGCTGCGGCCGGCCAGCCGCCACTCGACGCCGCGGTGCTTGTGCCAGGTGAACAGGAACAGGTCCACGACCTCTTCGCCGCTGGTGACCAGCCCGTAGTACAGCGATTCGACCCCGCTCATCCGCACCGGCCCGAACGGGAACTCGAACGCGTGCCCGCCGACGTCGTGCGAGGCGTGGGTCTCCCGGATGGGCCGGGTCGGCGCCCGGCCGAGGCGGGGCAACCCGGCGCCGGCGTGCGGGGGCATCGCCACCCGGTTGAGCGGCCGGCCGCCGGCAGGGCGCAGCGCGAACTGCTCGTAGATCTCGCATTCCTCGTGGAACGCGGCCGGCGCGATCTCCGACAGCTGCGGGTACGTCTCACCCGCGACCGGGCACTCGACCACCAGGTAGGAGCCTGTCCGGTCCAGTGCCCACACGAGCCGCAGCAGCACGTCGCCGGTACGGTCTCCGGCGGCGGCGAACATGTCGGCGAGCCGCGCGCCCTCGCCGACCAGGACGTGGGTGGCCGTCTCGAGGCCCTCCGGCCGCAGCCGCGCCCGCACGACTCCCGGACCGAGGTCGGTCACCGTGTCGCCGGGCAGGCTCGGCCCGCCCGGCGGCACCGCGCTCGCGCTCATGTCACCGCCCGGATGGCGTGCAGAATCGCGGTGTCCAGCCCGGTCGGGATCCACAGTCCCAGCATCAGCAGCACGCCAAGGCCGGCGACGAGGGGGACTGCGGCGATCAGCCGCGCCGCCCGGTTCGGGTACGGCGCCCGGGGGTCCGTGACGTCGCCGACCCCGAAGACCATGCCGGTGGTCGTGCGGGCGAAGCCGATGAAGGCCACCAGCAGCAGAAGCAGCAGGAACACCGGCAGCCAGGGCGTGCCGGCGGCGAACCCGGCCCGCACGATGGTCAGCTCGGACAGGAACACACCGAACGGCGGTGAGCCGAGGACGGCGAACGAGCCGAGGAGCAGCGCCCCGCCGGTCAGCGGCAAGGCGGTGAGTAGCCCCCGCACCCGGCCGGCGTCACGGGTTCGGTAGCCGAGCACGACGTCGCCGCTGGACAGGAACAGCACTGACTTGCCGACGGCGTGGGTGAGGGTCTGCAGCAGCGCCCCGTACAGGCCGAGGGTCCCGCCGAAACCGAGGGCGACGGCGATGATCCCCATGTGCTCGACGGAGGAGTAGGCGAACAGCCGCTTGAAGTTGCCGCGGCGCACCATGAACAGCACCCCGACGGTGATCGAGGCGAAACCGAACCCCAACAGCACGTTGTGCACGTAGGTGTCGCCGAGACCGACGCTAGCCAGCGCGACGAACCGGATGATCGCGTACATGCCGGTGTTGAGAAGCGCCGCGGACAGTAGCGCGCTGGCCGGGCTGGGGGCCTCGGAATGTGCGTCCGGCAGCCAGGTGTGCATGGGGGCAAGGCCGACCTTCGTGCCGTAGCCGATCACCGCGAACAGGAACGCCAGCCGCAGGCTCGGCGCCGACAGCGCCGCGGCGTGGTGGAACAGGTAAGGCCAGGTCAGCCGCAGGTTGCCGGTCAGGTGCAACGCCGAGGCGGAGTAGAACAGGAACAGGGTGCCGACCAGCGCGATGGTCACTCCGAGCGAGGAGATGATGACGTACTTCCAGGCTGCTTCCAGCGAGGTCGGTTTGCCCTCGAGGCCGACCAGCGCCGCGCTGGCCAACGTGCTGGCTTCGATGAGCACGAACAGCAGCCCGAGGTTGCCGGTGCACAGCGAGCCCAGCATGAGTGCGGCGAACAGCCCGAAGAAGGTGAAGTACAGCCGCACCTGGAACCCGCTCAGCTCACCGCGGGCTTCCTCGCTGCGCAGGTAGGCGGCCGATCCGAAGGAGGCCAGCGCGACGACCAGCGTGATAGTCATGAGGAAGAACGCGGACAGCCCGTCGATGTAGACGAAGCCGTTGAGCGCAAGGAACGGCCCATGCTCGACGATGCGGACCAGCAATCCGATCGACAGGGCGAAGGAGACGATCGACGCCCCGATCGCGGTGTAGCCGGCGCCGCGGGCGCGCGCACCCAGCAGGGCGGCGAGCGTGCCGGCCAGCGGCAACGCGGCGAGTCCGACGATGTAGGCGGTCATCCGCGCAGCGTCCGCAGTTCGCCGGCGCTGGCTTCGGCCAGCTGACGGGTCAGGCCGGACACGAACACCACCATGATCATGACGGCGGCGACCAGGTCGAGGAAGATGCCGGCCTCGACGATGAAGGGAAAGGTCGCGACCAGGGTGATGGCGCCGAGGAAGACCCCGTTCTCCACGATGAGCCAGCCGATGAGCTGGGCCACGGTGTGTCGGCGGACCACCATCTCCAGCGCCCCGAGCAGGATGACGGCGGTCGAGAGCGGCACCACCGCCGAGGCGACCAGCCCCTGCGGCAACAGCTGGGGCCGGATCACCAGGTAGGCGAACGCGGTCAGGGCGCCGCCGATGATCAGGGCGGTGGACAGCCCGGTGGACATGGCGACGTCTCGTTTGAGGTCGAGTCGTTTGATCAGCAGCCGGCGGGCGGCGGTGGGGATCCCGATGCCCTTCACGGCCAGGGTGAGTCCGGCGAGGATCCACAACGGAGTGCTGTCGAAGCGGTAGGCGACCACCGCGGCCGCGACCGAGAGCACCACGGACTGCATGCCGTAGTAGGCGATGTAGCGGTTGAACAGCTTCGAGCCGAGGCAGGCGAACGCGCCGAGCAGGATCAGCACCCCGCACAGGTCGAGCAGCACCCCGGCGAGTGAGGTCGCGGTCAGGCTCTGCATCTCAACGCCCGATCACATACGAGGTGGTGACCCCGACCAGGCCGAGCAGGAACGCGGCGCCGAGGAACTCGGCGATCCGGAAGAAGCGCAGCTTCGCGAACGAGCTGTCGATCACGACGATCACCAGCCCGCACAGCGTCAGCTTGCCGAGCAGGGCGACGATGCCGAGCAGCCCGCCGGTGATGGTCGTGGCGTTGCCCAGCCCCCAGGGGATGACGAAGACGTTCATGAAGATGGACGAGAGCAGGAACAGCTTCATCCAGCTGCCCCACTTGACCAGGGCGTACAACCGGCCGGAGTACTCCAACGTCCGCCCTTCTTCGGTCATGGAGATTTCGATCGTGCCGGTCGGGTTGTCGATTGGGATTCGGCCGTTCTCGACCAGCACGAGCAGGAAGAAGGCGACCATCCCCAGCAGGTGGGTGGGGAGCACGATGACGTCCGGTGAGCTGGCCACCGCGTGGTTCATCAGGTACGGGTTGTCCGAGGCGGACACTGCGCCGACGGTGAAGAACACCAGGATGAACGCGGGTTCGGCGAGGCTGGACACCCAGCTGGCCCGGCTCGATCCCAGCCCGCCGAGCGGGCTGGCGGTGTCCAGGCCGGCCAGCGAGATCACGAAGCTGGCCAGGGTGAGCACGAACGCGCCACCGATGAGATCGGCGAGGAAGGCCAGCGGCAGCGGGTTGCTGGTGATGACCGGCACGATCACCGATACCGTCAGGTAGCAGGAGAACGCGACGAACGGCGCGACGTAGAAGATCCAGGAGGCCTGATCACTGACGGTGGCGGACTTGCGTAGCCACTTGGCCAGATCGCGGTAGGGCTGAACGACGCTCGGGCCCCGCTTGGATGCGACGACCGCCTCCGCGCGGGCGATGACCCCGGCATAGAGCGGGGCGAGCAGCACGACCACGGCGGACTGGAGGATCTGCAGCCCGACCGGTACGGACACTGCGACTCCTACCTTTCGCCCGGGATTACCGAACGGGTAGAAGCCATCAGCCACGCCCATCGGGCGCGGCGTCCGCGAGCCTCATCGCGTCGAGCCCCGCCAGCATAGGGCGGCGCCCGGGCACGGCGTCAAGGAATCGGGTCGGCGGGGGCCCGCTCCGGGTGGTCGAGGGGGCGGATGTAGCGGATCGTCTGCACGTCTTCGACGGTGAGTAGGGCTCCGGGTAGCAGCCCGCGCAACGTCGGCAAGAAGCTGGCGATGCGCTCGGCGGTGTCAACGATGACGAGGGTCATGGGGGTCTCGTCGGCCGCGTGGCGCAGGCCGGTGTGGTGCAGGTGATGGCCGTGTCCGAAACCCTCGAAGCCGGCGAGGATCGTGCCGCCGGCCATCCGCAGCTCGGCGGCCTGCTCGAGTGCTCGGACGATCGCCGACTGCTCGTGCCGCTGCGGGGGCTCGGCGACGTAGGCGGTGAGCCGGCGCAGCCGGCGTTGCACCCGGACCCGCTCGCTGCCGCGACCGGTCACCGTGGCTCGGCGGCGAGCAGGATCGCGAGCCGTTCGTTGCGCACGAGCGTCTCGGTGATGTGACCGACGTGCGGGTGCAGGGCGCCCTCGACGCCGTGGCGGCCGAGGACGACCAGGTCGAAGCCGTGCTCCTCGGCGTAGCCGGCGAGTGTCTCGGCGACCTGACGCCCTTCCACGATGCGCAGGCGGGAGTTGTCGGGGTCGACGCCGGCGGTGGCCTCGGCGTAGCCGCGCTCCAGCTCCTCGCGGGTGGCTTCCTCGGCGCGGCGGCGGCCCCCTTCGGTCTCGGCCCGGCTGGCGGGGACGACGGCGAGGGCGACGACTTCGCCGTGCCCGGCGTCGGCGGCCAGCCGGAGGGCGAGCCGTAGGGCGTGCTGGGCGCTGGCCGAGCCGTCGAACCCCACCAGGACGCGGGTGAACATCCGACCGGCCATCAGCCCCTCCAGTCCGACGCTGTCTCGCTGGTTGGGCACTAGCGTGCCCCAGACGCGGCTACCACGGCAAGTACGGCGATCACCGTGACGAGCAGGTAGCCGATGTAGGCGTCGAGCCGACCGGACTGAAGCCGCTTCACGAGCCGCACCAACGCCATCACGGCGACAAGCATGGGCCGGTAGAGGAACTGCTCGGTGAGCTCGACCACGTCGGTGGTATAGGTCAGGTGCGAGCCGTGCTCGTTGACCTCCGCGTCGTGGCGCAGCTCGTGCCGCGACGCCAGGATGTTCGCCAGCACGTGCCGGGTCGGGGTGGCGAACGCGAACGAGGTGTAGCGGTCACCGCCGGTCACCCCGGGACTGGCGGAGTGCCATGCCGGTACCCGGCGGGTCCGCAGGTAGCCGCCCCGGGTCACGGCGAGCACCGCGACGAGCAGCGTCGCCACGCCGACCGGCAGGGTGATCCACAGCCAGCTCGGTGAGAGCACCGAGAACGGCCGGTAGACGCTGGTGAGCACCCACGGTTGCAGCAGGGCTCCGCGGGTGATTTGGGCGGGCACCACCGGGGACAGCCCGGTCGCGAGGAAACGGACCGTCAGCGGCGCCACCGCCGCCAGGCCCAGGCAGCCGAGGGCGAGCCCGGCCAGCCCGAGCCGGCCGGTGACCCCGATGTCCTCGCCGCGGCGCCCCGGTTCGCGTCGGTCGCCGCCGAGGACGGTGAGCCCGAGCAGCCGCAGGAAGGTCAGCGCCGCGAAGCCGACGGTGAGCGCGAGCATCGCCCCCGCGGTGGCCATCGCCAGGTGCAGCGGCAGGCTGTGCACGCGGAACTGCTGGAGCAGGGCTTCGAGCAGGAACCATTCGGAGGCGAAGCCGAGGGTGGGCGGGAGCCCGGCCAGGGTCAGCGCACCGACGCTGAACGCGGTCCCGCTGTAGGGCAGCCGGCGCCCGGCGCCGCGGATGCCGTCGAGGTCGCTGGTGCCGTAGACCGAGCCGATCGTCGCGGCCGAGGCGAACAGCGCGGTCTTCGCGAACGTGTGCGTCGTCGCCTGCAGGGTCGCGGCCAGCAGGCCGACCGCCTCCAGCCGGGGCTCACCGAGGCTGGATCCGGCCAGCGCGACGGCGAACCCGGTGAGGATGAGCCCGCCGTTTTCGACACTGGAGTAGGCGATCACCCGGTGCAGGTCGGGTTGCACCGCGGCGTGCGCGATGCCGAGCAGCGCGGTGAACGACGCCACGACGAGCAGCCCGACCGCCAACCACAGCGGGGGCGCGCCGAGCACGGCCAGCACCCGCCACAGCCCGTAGAGGCCGACGTTGACGGCGACCCCGCTCATCGCCGCCCGGGCCGGCCCGGGCGCCGCGGCGTATCCCGACGGCATCCACACCTGCAACGGCGCGAGCCCGACCTTGGCCCCGAAGCCGACGACGAGGAGCAGGTAACCGACCTGCCGGCCCGCGGTGTGCGGCAGCCCCGCCCAACCGGCGAAGGACAGCGTGTGCGCGGAGCTGGCAAGCAGCAGGAAGCCGAGCAGCAGCAGTGACCCGGACAGCTTGCCGAAGCCGACGGTGAGGAAGCTGGCGGGCACGTTGTCCCGCTCGGCGCGGTCCAGCGCGGTCAACAGGTAGAACGCCACCGTGAGCAGCTCGTAGGCGAAGAGGAAGCCGAACGCATCGGGGGAGAGCAGCACCCCGGCGGCGGCGAGCAGCAGCAGGGCGTACCCGCTCGCGAGCCCGCGGCCGCGCACCCGGCCGCTGGGGCGGACCCAGCCGGCGAAGACCAGGGACAGGCAGGCCGCGGCCGCGAACATGCCCGTGAGGAACATCCCGGAGAGCCGGTCCAGGGCGAACGCCGGTCCGCCGACGGCCAGCAGGTCCCCGCCGATCGTGCGACCCGGACCGTTGACGCCGAGGACGCCAAGGGCGACGAGCAGCGCAGCACCCAGCGCGCTCGCCAGGTAGGGAGCCACCCGCCGCACCGCGGTGGAGGTGCCGCACACGAGGTCCCACAGCCCGGCGGCGGCAAACAGCCCGAGCCCGCCCCCGAGCAGCCAGCCGGTCACGGCGCCGCCTTTCCGCGCCGGGCAGGGACCCGACCCAGGGCGAGCAGGATCGCGTGCAGCAGCCCGAACGGGCTCGGCGGGGACCCGGGTACCCACACGTCGACGTCCACGGCCGCGCCGATCCCGCCGCGGGTGGCATAGGAGGGGCTCACCAGCCCGCCGCTGATGGCGTCC
>DATLTS010000059.1 GCA_035533475.1 Mycobacteriales bacterium
TCCGGTGTCGCGGACCTCCCTGGTGCCGATCGCAGGCGCTACGGCCGGGTCAACACCCCCAACGCGACGGGCCATCCGGGACGGCTTCAGTCGCAACCAACCGTGGAATCCCCACCGCCACCGCGCCCTGCTTTCCCGGGAGACCAAAACTCCGATTCGGGCCGCTGAGCTGGGCGTTCACGCCATACCCATGGCGAGGCATCGGGACTTGACTTGCGCCAACGGTTCGATGCCGCGAGTAGACAGCGGCAAGGGTTTAACGCTAAACGCTCTTCGAAAAGCTGGGCTTATCGAACGGCACGGGAAGAGTCGGCAAGATCCGCGGATCCTCGGCCTGGTTTGAACCCGAGCTGGCGGCTGGCAGCGAACGGTCAGGAGGAGGGGCGGCCGTGGTCCCCGCGCACGGATCGGTGCGTGCGCGGGGACCGCCCGGTCGGCTCTACCGCTGGTCGTGCGGGACGTCGACGGTGATCGTGGTGCTGCTGCTGTCGATCAGGTCGGGGGCGGTGCCGGCGGCGGTCTCCGAGCAGGTGAGCTGGATGGTGTAGACGCGGCCGGTGCCGGTGCCGGAGCGTTCCGCGCGCACCTGCGCGGTGGTCGTGGCCGTGGTGCCCTCGGGCGAGCTGGCGGTATTGAAGGTGCCGGTGAAGTCGGGGCCCTGCTGCGGGTTCGGCTGGCCGGAGCCGTTGAGCTCGCTGCCGTTGACCATCTTGTTGTCGGTGATCGCCCCGACCGTGATCGTGGTGGTGTCGCTCGTGACGGGCGTGGCGTCAGGCGGCGCGGTGTAGTTGATCGTGACGGTCTGCATCTTGTGGTTCGGCGGCCAGATGGTGGTCGGCGACCAGGTCACCTTGCCGTCGGCGCAGGTGGTGCTGCCGGGCCTGCTGGTGCCGCCGGCGGGGGAGCCGGGGCTGGCCAGGGCTGGGATCGCCAGCGCGGCCAGGCTGCTGGCGGCGAGGGCGACGGCGAGGCGGGTACGCATCCGGGTGGGCTCCTCTGTGCTCAGGGGCAGAACGGGCAAAGTGGGGGTTCGCCGCCGCCGGGCGGGCTCCGGCCCCAGGATCGGGGAAAAATTCCGGATATTCACGTCAAACCGGACAGGTCCCGGTGGGCGCGGCGGGGCCGGGGCTCTGGTGGCCCCGCCGGTTGCGGCGCGGCCCGACCGGGCCGGGTGGCGGCGGGGGCGCCGTCGTTACGCTGATCAACTTCCGGGGCGGTGGCTGGCCGGGTGGAGGTGGCGGATGCGGGCTCTCGTGCTGTGCGGCGGGCGCGGCACCCGGGCGTACCCGTTGACCGCGGAGCTGCCGAAGCCGTTGCTCGAGATCGGCGGGCGGCCGATCCTTCGCCATGTCCTCGACATCTACGCGCGCCAGCGGGTCACCGAGTTCGTGCTAGCCGCCGGTTTCCACGCCGACGCCATCACCGCGTTCGCGGAAAGCCTGCCGTCGCACTGGCGCGTCGACGTGGTCGACACCGGGGTCGAGGCCGGCACCGCCGAACGGGTGCGGGCCTGCCTGGACCATCTCGGCGAGGCCTTCCACGCCACCTACGGCGACGGGGTGGGCAACGTCGACCTCGACCGGCTCGCCGCCCGCCACCGGGAGCATCCGGGCACCGGGACGGTCACCGCCGTCCCGCTGCCCTCGCCGTACGGGACGCTCGACCTCGGTCCGGGGGACGCGGTGTGCGGCTTCCGGGAAAAACCCCGGCTGCCCGAGCACTGGATAAACGCCGGCTTCTTCGTCTTCGACCGGTCGGCGCTCGCCCACCCCGGGGACGACCTCGAACGGGACGTGCTGCCGGCGCTGGCCGGGTCCGGGGAGTTGTTCGTCTACCGTCACGAGGGTTTCTGGGCATCCCTCGACACCTACAAGGACCAGATGGATCTCGACGCGCTCGCGACATCGGGGGACCCACCGTGGCAGGGTTGAGCGGCACCGCGGTCCTCGTCACCGGCGCCACCGGGTTCATCGGGTCCCACGTGGTGCGCCGGCTGCTCGCCGAGGGCGCGGAGGTGCACGCGCTGACCAGCACGGTTTCCGCGGTCTATCCCAGCCGGCTGCTCGACCTGCGGCGGGACATCCGGCTGCACGAAGGAAACGTGTGCGACCGCAGCGCGATGGACGCCGTCGTCGCCGCCGCCCGGCCGTCCCGGGTGCTGCACCTCGCCGCCTACACCCACGTCGGCAAGTCCTGGCAGCGCGTCGACGAGTGCGTGCAGACCAACGTTCAGGGCACGGTGAATCTGCTCCAGGCGCTCGCCGGGACCGGCTACGAACGATTCGTCTACGTCGGCACCAGCGAGATCTACGGGGATGTGCCGGTGCCGTTCCGGGAGGACGCCCCGGTCAACCCGATCTCGCCGTACTCGGTGAGCAAGTACGCCGGGGAGATGTACTGCCGGATGTTCCACCAGGGTCGCGGGTGGCCGATCGTCATGCTGCGCCCGTTCAACGCCTACGGTCCCGCCCAGAGCCCGGACCGGGTTGTGCCCGAGATCATCACCAGGGGGCTGCGGGGTCAGTCGTTGAAGATGACTAGTGGCCAGCAGACCCGCGAGTTCAACTTTGTCGAGGACCTGGCCGACGGGTTCGTTCGGGCGGCGATCGCGCCCGACGTCGACGGGGAGATCATCAACCTCGGTTGCGGGGTGGAGACCGCGATCCGGGACATGGCCGGCCGCCTGCTCGACCTGCTCGGACATCCGGTCGAGGCCCAGTTCGGCGCCCTCCCGGACCGGCCGACCGAGATTCGCCGGATGGCCGCGGATGCGAGCAAGGCTCGCCGACTGCTCGGCTGGATGCCGACCGTCCTCCTCGACGACGGCCTCTCCCGCACCGTGGACTGGTATCGGGAGGAGCTCGCGACCCGGCCGTCCGCCTACGACGCCTGAGCCTCCGCTCGACGCCGCGCGACCTACACTCGAAGCTGTGCCCGGACCGGCGTGGCAGTCGATGTTGCGTTCCAAGGGCTACCGGCTGACCCCGCAACGCCAACTCGTCCTCGAGGCGGTCACCGCGCTCGGTCACGGCACCCCCGAGGAAATCCTCGCCGACGTGCGCCGGACCGCGAGCGCGGTCAACGTTTCCACCGTCTACCGCAGCCTCGAGCTGCTCGAGAGCCTGGGGCTGGTCACCCACACCCATCTGGGCCACGGGGCCCCGACCTATCACCTCGCCGACGACGCCGACCACGTGCACCTGGTCTGCCGGGGCTGCGGCACCGTCCAGGAGGTGCCGGCCAGCGCCGTCGAGGACACCGTCGAACGCCTCGCCGCCGACCACCGATTCCACGTCGACGTCCGGCACTTCGCGATCTTCGGGACTTGCGCCGGGTGCGCCGTCCCCACCCAGGATTGAGCAGATGACCCGCAGCCCGTTCCTCGACCTGCCCGGTGCGGTCGCCGCCGACGCGCCGGACGCCGCGGTGCCCGGCCACTACGGCGATCCGCTGCGCGAGCAGCGAGCCCTCGCCGAGGCCGTCGGGCTGGTCGACCGCGGCAACCGTGACGTGCTCCGGGTCACCGGGGCCGATCGGCTGTCCTGGCTG
Organism: Mycobacteriales bacterium; assembly: GCA_035533475.1. NCBI lineage: Bacteria > Bacillati > Actinomycetota > Actinomycetes > Mycobacteriales > Mycobacteriales bacterium. Next base: position 3,550 of record DATLTS010000059.1, read on the forward strand.
CACAGCCTGACCAGCCAGCATCTCGACGGACTCCCGCCGTGGCAGCCGCGGGAGGGCCTGGTGCTCAGCCCGCACGGTCATGTCGAGCAGCACTTCGTTATCGTCGACGACGGCGCCGCTTCCTTCCTCGACGTGGAGCCCGGCACCGCCAGCGAGCTGATGGCTTTCCTCGACTCCATGCGTTTCCTGCTCCGGGTCGACGTCGCGGACGTGACCGCCGAATGGGCGGTGCTCACCGTCGCCGGCCCGGACACCGGGTCGGTGCTGCGCCGGTTCGGCGGGCCTGACGAGCTGCCGACGGGCGCCGCCCCGCTGCCCGGTGGGGGGTTCCTCAGACGCCGGGAGTGGCCCGGCACCGCCGTCGACCTCGTCGTGCCGCGGGCGTCGCTGCCGGCGCTCGCCGCCGAGCTGGTCGCGCCGGTCAGCGGGTTCGCCGCGTTCGAGGCGCTGCGGGTTGCCGAACGCCGGCCGCGGCTCGGGTTCGAGACCGACCACCGGACGATCCCGCACGAGGTCGGGTGGCTGGAGACCGCGGTGCACCTGGACAAGGGCTGCTACCGCGGGCAGGAGACGGTGGCCCGGGTGCACAACCTGGGCCGGCCGCCGCGCCGGCTGGTCTTCCTCCACCTGGACGGCAGCGTCGTGTCCCTGCCGGCTCACGGCGAGCCGGTGGAGCTCGACGGGGCGCGGGTCGGGTTCGTGACCAGCGCCGCCCGGCACTACGAGCTGGGCCCGATCGCGCTCGCGCTGGTCAAGCGGTCCACCCCGGAGGACGCGGAGCTGCTCGCCGGGGGGATTGCGGCGAAGGTCGAGCCGGCCGGGATCGTCACCGCCGGCTGAGCCGGGCACCGGGGCGCGCCGATTTTCCTGATTTAGCACGCTGGGGCGGTTCGGCGGGCACACTGGCGGTGGCCCCCGGGCGCCGGCGAACTTCGCGCCCGGATCCGGCGGGGGGGGATCCGCGGGGAGGCGTGATGTCCCAGGCGCACCGCGCGGCCACTCTGGCGCGGCAGGCGCTGGCCGCCGGAGACCTGGCGCGGGCAGATCACCTGTTGACGGATACCAGCGGCACCGACGCAGTTGCCCGGGCGGGGTTGCTGCGGGTTCGCGCGCAGCTCGCTCTTTCCGGGTCGGGGAACGCCCTCGTCCAGTGCCGCGCGATTTCGGCGGAGGCGACGGAGCTGGCCGCCGAATGCCCGCTGCCGGCGGCATTGAGCCTGGCGGACGCCGCGAGCCTTGCGCTGTGCGGGCATGAGCCGCAGTTGGCGCTGACCCTGTTGAGTCGCGCCGGCGAGCTCGCCGCTGACGAGCCCGAGGCCACCCGCTACGTCAGCCTGGTCCATGCCCTGGTGCAGGCCTTTCTGGGCAACGCGGATGGGGCGCTCGCAACGCTGAAGCCGATCCTCGAGCCGGTGGAGCGGGCCGAGGCGATAGGCGACTGGTTGCAGCACGTTCGGGCAACCGCGCTGACGTTGGGCGTTCTCGAGCGGTACGACCTGTGCCAGCAGCTGACCCGGCGAGCCGTGACCGCAGCCCGGGACGTCGGCTCGACAGGCTTCCTGCCCCTGTTGTTGAACCTTCAGTCCAACGCGGCGTTCCTTGCCGGAGATCACGCGACCGCCCTGCTTGCCGCGTTGGAGGCTCAGGATCTGGCTGAGGCCACCGGGCAGGCCGCCATGGTGGCGTTCGGGTCATGCTGCGCGGCGCTGGTGGAAGCGGTTCGCGGGCATGACGCCAGCGTTAAGCGCCACTTGGCCCGGGCCCGTGCCGGGATCCCGGACACCGGGATGGAAGTGCTCGTCACCATGAGTGACGTCGCCGAAGGGCTCCTCGGCCTGTCGACCGAGGACGTCGAAGGTTCAGTCGCGGCCTATCAACGAGTCGAGGAGCGCCTCGCGCGGATCGGCAATCGATCGAGCGTCCTTCAGTGGCGGGCCGATCAGATCGAAGCGCTATGGCGGGCCGACCGCCGCCACGAGGCCGGCGTCCGACTCGCCGCCTTCGATGAGCAGCTGCGGCAGAGCCCGCTGCCGTGGTCTTCGCGCCTCGCTGCCAAATGTCACGGGCTGCTTGACGCCGAGGGCTGGACCGCGCAGTTCGAGGCGGCGGTCGCGGCGCACCCACCGGTCCTGCCAGCATTCGAGCGTGGCCGCGCCTACTTGTTGTGGGCGGAACGGCTAAACGCCCAAGGCCGCGCGGGCGAGGCTGCAACGCGGGCCGCCGAGGCAGGTAAATGCTTCGACGACTGCGGGGCGGTCATCTGGAGCCGTCGAGCTCGGCAGATCTGCGACGGGCGCGCGGCCGGACTGACACCACAATCCGGGGTTGCACTGCGAGTTCGCACCCTCGGGGACTTTGCCCTCGAGCAGCACGGCCGGCCCCTTCCGATCAAACATGGGGTGCCGGCACAGGCGCTCAAGCTCTTCGTCGCCTTCGGTGGCCAGATCCATCTCGAACAGCTCGCCGAAGCGCTCTGGCCCGGGGTACCGGCCGACGAAGGACGAGCCCGCCTTCGCAATGTCGTCGCACGGATCCGCAGCCAACTCGGCCCGGTACTGCGACGCGACGCCGACGTTCTTGTCCTTGATGCGGACACCGACGTTCGGGAGTTCGAGCGGCTCGCCCAGATGGCCTTGACCGCTGCTCGTGGCGACCCCTCGGCTACCGAGCGCGCGGTCGAGGCGTTACGGCTTTACTGCGGCGAGTTCCTGCCCGCCGACCGTTACAACCCGGCGATGGTCGCCACTCGCGAACGGCTGCACCGGATTTTCCTCGCCCTGCTGGATCGGCTCGCCGACGAATCCGCCCACCGGGGAGACCCCGTCGAGGCGGTGCGCTGGCTGGAGCGCGGGATCGCGGCCGAACGGTACGACGACACGCGCCATCTTCGCGCCGCCGATCTGTTGCTGGCGTCCGGGCACCACCCCGCCGCCGTGGAGATGCTCAATCGGGCCCGCCAGGTCGCCGTTGAACTGGACGTATCGCCGTCGCCACGCCTTCTCGAGATGGAATGCCGCCTGCGACGTCGGCTGCCGGACTAGTCAAAACCGCCCAGTCGAAAACCCCCCGCTGCGGTACACGTCCGGGACGGCGCCGGGACGGCCGGCCCATAACGTCCTGCTCGTGCTCGAATCCTTCGTCGTCCGGCTCAACGTCGCACAGCTGACCGAAGGGCGACTGGTCGGTGAAGTGGAAGCCGTCGGCAGTGGCGAACGCCACCCGTTCCACGGATGCGACAGCCTTGTTGCCTTCTGCCAGCACAGCCTCCCTGCGCTAATCGATCAGCTCCCGGCGCCACGTGGCGCCGCCCCGCACGAGCGTCGCTTCTCGCCACCTTCGCCTACCCGTGAGGTCTGAAATGAGTCGCCTCTTGTCCCTACGAGTTCGGTGGATTCGACTCTTCGCGTCGACCGGGAACCGGGGTCATCGACTGGAATCTGCCCTGGCGCCCGGCGCAACCTACGGAGCGAGAGGCCGCAGTCCGGCGGCGATCGGTGTCGTCGCGACCCTGCTGGCTGCCGCCCTAGGAACGGTGCCGGGCTTCGTCGACACTGCCGGAGCATCCCCAACGTTCACCTACGCCGGAAGCGTGTCGTCGGACACGCCGTTGCTGTACTACCGGCTCGGGGATACCAGCGGCACGACTGCCACCGACAGTTCCGGGAACGCGCTGAACGGTACGTACCAGACCGCCACCACGCTCGGAGTGGCCGGTGCGATTGTGAACGACACCGACACCGCCGTGAGCGGAAACGGAGCAGGGGACATGGTGCTCGGGCCCGCCCCGGCGAGCCTCCCGACCGGCGATAAGGCACGCACCGTGGAATTGTGGGAGAAGTACGCGACCGCTGGCGAAGCCGTCGCCCGGTCGCTGTTCCTCTGGGGAGGGGACGCAGACTCGGCGCGTTTCGGCGTCACCATAAACAGCGACGGGTCGTTGCACTTCGAAGGCTACGGTAGTGGTAATGCCAATTTCGCTGTCCCGACTCCGCTGAACGACGGGAACTGGCACGACATCGCTGTCGTGTATACGCCATCCGTGACCGTAGGCTCGGTCACCACGCCGGGCTTCCTGCAAGCCTATGAGGACGGAAAGAGCCTGGGCACCGTGCACCACACGTTGAACACCGGCACGCAATATGGCCTCTATCTCGGGCATGCCTACGACAGCTGGTCCTCCTTCAGCGGTTCACTCGATGAGTTCGCGATCTATCCGACGGCGTTGACGGGCACCCAAATCGCGAATCACGTCATCGCGGCTGGTCCAGCCAACCCGCCGAGCAATCTGATGGCATCGTCGGACCAGGCCGGGAATGTCACGATCACCTGGGCACCGCCGTCGCGGAATGTCAGCGCACCCGTCATTGCTTACAACCTGTACCGGGCAACGACCGCCGCGGGCCCTTGGGACGCCAACCACGCGACGCCCTTGGCGACAGTCAACACGGGCAGCGCACTTACCTACGTTGACAGCAGCGCAACCCTGGGCACGACCTACTACTACGCCGTCACGGACATCAATTTCGCCGGCGAATCTTCGCCCGCGGGTCCGGTGTCGGTTACCCCGGCGACGGTGCCGGGTGCCCCGACCGGTGTGGCGGCGTCGGTGGATAACGCGCAGTCGTCGGTGAGTTTCACCGCGCCGGCGAGTGATGGCGGGTCGCTGATCTCCGGGTACACGGTGACTGCGCACCCGGATGGGGTTTCCGGGACGGCGCAGGATAGGTCGGCGTCCGGGTCGGCGAGTCCGATCGTGGTGACCGGGTTGACGAACGGCACGCTTTATGACATCAGTGTGGTGGCCACTAATGGGGTTGGTTCCGGTCCGGCGGGGACGACCACGGTGACCCCGGCGACGGTGCCGGGCACCCCGTCGAATGTGGCGGCGTCGGTGGATAATGCCCAGTCGTCGGTGAGTTTCATGGCACCGGCTGATGGTGGTTCGCCGATCAGCGGGTATGCGGTGACAGCGCACCCGGATGGGGTTTCCGGGACGGCGCAGGATAGGTCCGTGTCCGGGTCGGCGAGTCCGATCGTGGTGACTGGGTTGACGAACGGCACGCTTTATGACATCAGTGTGGTGGCCACTAATGGGGTTGGTTCCGGAGCGGCGGGGACGACCACTGTTACCCCGGCGACGGTGCCGGGCACCCCGTCGAATGTGATGGCTTCGGTGGATAATGCCCAGTCGTCGGTGAGTTTCATGGCACCGGCTGATGGCGGTTCGCCGATCAGCGGGTATGCGGTGACCGCGCACCCGGATGGGGTTTCCGGGACGGCGCAGGACAAGTCCGTGTCCGGGTCGGCGAGTCCGATCGTGGTGACCGGGTTGACGAACGGCACGCTTTATGACGTGAGTGTGGTGGCCACTAATGGGGTCGGTGCCGGTCCGGCGGGGACGACCACGGTGACCCCGGCGACGGTGCCCGGGGCGCCCACGCTGACCTCGGTAAGCCCCGGCGACGGCCAGGCCCAGGTCAGCTGGACCAACGCCACGAATGACGGCGGGTCAACGGTGATCGGGTATGTCGTTACCGCGCATGCGCAAGGCACCACGGGCGCCACCGGGGACGTGGTCGCCAAACCGACCGCGGGGTCGCCTTACACCTTGACCGGTTTGACCAATGGCACGAGCTACGACGTCACCGTCGCCGAGACCAACGCCCGGGGTACCGGCGCTGCCTCCGCTGCGATGTCGGTGACACCCCAGGCGCCGTCCCAGTCGCAACCGTCGCCACCACCCACCCAGGACCAGCAAACGATCAGCAACGCGAACACGCCGGTGACGAGCATCCAGGGCAGCGATTCGCTGACCTCGAGCTTCTCGGGCAGCGGCTCGTTGACCGAAGGCTGGTATGCGAGTCAGCCCTCGGGGACACCGCCGCTCAGCGACGGGGCGGGCTATTTCGACCTGTGGGTGGCACCCGGTAGTCAACTTTCCACGATCCAGGCCACGCTCTGCCCGGCCGATCCGGCGACAGGGGTCTCCTGGTACGACCCGGTTCGGAACGCATGGCGGGCGGTGAGCGGCGAGACCTTCTCGAATGGCTGTCTGAAGATCACGGTCGACTCGACGAGCACTCCCTCGGTCAGCGACCTGACCGGGACGATATTTGCCATCACCGAACCTGGGTACGTCGCCCAGACGCCCACCCGCGTTCTCGATACCCGCACCGGCACCGGAGGCAAGACCGGTCCCCTGGCGGCGGGGCAGACCTACGCGCTAACGCTTGGCACCGTGCCAGCGACAGCGACGGTCGTGGTGTTGAACGTCACCGTGGTGCACCCCGCGGGTCCAGGGAACCTGGTCGTCTACCCCGACGGGGCGAGCCGACCCGGCGCATCAACTGTCAACTACCTGGTGGGCGGTGACGTAGCGAACCTCACGACGGTGGAACTGCCTGCAAGCCGCAAGATCGATCTGTACTCGGCCGGATCGGCGAGCAACGTGGTCATCGACGTGGTTGGTTACTTTACCGCGACAGCCGGCTTGCACGCGCAGACCCCCGCTCGAGCGATCGACACCCGCATTGGCACCGGCACTACGAAGGCAACGTTGGCGGCGAACACGCCAGACGCGCTGACGCTTGCCGGTTCCGCGGGAGTGCCGAGCGGCGCCTCCGCTGTGTTGCTGAACCTCACGGCGGTAGACCCCACTGGTGCTGGGAACCTCCGGATTTATCCGGATGGCAGTGCCCTCCCGAACACCTCGAACATCAACTACGTGGCCGGTCGGGCGCACGCGGTCTTCGCAATCGTCAATTTGCCTCCCGATGGCAAGGTCGATGTGTACTCCGCTGGATCTTCCGTCAATGTGGTGGTCGACGTGCTCGGGTATCTGGACTCGACCACCTCGATCAGCGTCCAATCCCCGGTGCGGATCCTGGACACTCGGTCGGGGGCGGGTCACATCGGCCCGCTGACGCGGCTGGCCGCTGGCACTCCATACACGGTCAAGGTCGCGGGCCTGGGTGGGGTGCCCGCGAACGCGACTTCGGTGACGCTTAGCGTCACCGCGATCGACCCGAGCAGCGGCGCCGGCAACCTGAGTGTGTACCCGGGCGGGGGCATCGCACCGACCGCCTCCACCTTGAACTACCAAGGCGTTTCCGACGTCGCGAACGCGGCGATCGTCAAGCTCAGCTCGGCTGGAACCATCGGCTTGCTCAGCAGCGGATCTCCCGTCGATGTTGCGCTGGATGTCACGGGTTGGACAACCGGCTGACGACGTCTCGGAAGGGTTGTCAGCCGGGTGAGAGCGTGCCTGCGGTCAGCTCCGCCCAGAGTCAGCATGACCGACCCGCTGTAGGCCGCGCCCTAATGGCTGAAGTAGCCGCGTTTCTTGGTCTTCTTGTCCGCGGTTGACGGGTGGGCGGACGGTCGCGGATGCCCGGGGGAGGAGGGCCGGACCGGCGGCGGTGGCGGGGCGTCCTCGAGGCCCAGCGAGGAGAGCTCGCGCAGCAGGGCGGCCGTGTCGGCGAGATCGGCCCGGACCGGGCCGCGCTCCGGTTCGGGCTCCGGCTCCGGTTCCGGGTCGGCGACCAGGGTTGTTACCTCCGGCTCGGTGATCGACGCGAGCGCTGCGGAGAACTCGGCGAAGACTTCGGCGACGGGCCGGCTCGACGGTAACGGGGGAGGTGGGCGATGGCGAGACGCTGGGCATCAATCGGAATAGGTGTCGTCGTACCGCGTGAGCGCGATCTGAATATGGGTAGCGGCGATTCCGTCGGCATGATCGTCGCAGGCCGCCTGTAGGGCTGTGTGCGCAGTAAGCAGAGTCGCCCTGATGTTGCCGTCGGTTGCCGTGTACCGCTCGAACAGTGCCGCCACGGCAGGTTCCTCGACGACTTGTCCGAGTTGGACGCCGTCGAAGTCGAACGTGGTGATGCGGGCGTCGAGGATGCGCGCGAGTGCTTCGGGCGAGGGCAACGGCGGAAGGTGCACGGTGGTCTCGAGAAAGCCGATGCCGACCGGGAACTGGGGTAGCTCACGATAGTGGTCGTGTACGGCGACGACGAGCGCCGCGTTGAACTCCTCGGCGAGCATCCGAACTATGCGGGTGAAGAACGGTCCGACGTTGCCCGTGCGGTCGCCGGCAGGCGTGGCCAGCCAGGCGTCGGAGTCATCGATCACCAGCACCGATGTCAGGCCGCGCGCAGCGATCGCGTCGACCACGTCACGCGCTTGGGCGATCACGTCCCCGGCACTGGTGAGCACGTCGGCCGTGACCACGGACTCCACGTCGCTGGCAACGTCCGCGCGCAGCAGCCACTGTGGCAGCCCGAAGCCGCCGTGGGTGCTCCGCCGGTCCGCGACGCTGAGTGTGCGCGCGCTACCGGCGACGAGGTTGCGCCTGGCTGCGGGGTCGATGCGCTTGGCCTCGTGAAGGTACCGAGCGAGCGTGCGCAACAGGTGTCCAGCGAAGGCCTTGGGTTCGCTCACCGTGTCGGAGCTCTCCGCCTCCACCGGAATCCGAATGGCTGCCGTAGTGTCCGTAAGCGAGTCCATGACGTACTGGATGAGGCTGGTCTTGCCGACACCGCTTCGGCCAGCGACCGCGACACGTTCGATGGCCCGGATCGCACGGATGAGTTCCTGCTCGGTGCTCTGCGTGTCGGTGAGCTCGTCGAAGGGGACATGGAAGCCGCTCGGAGTCGGGCTCGGCGGGACATAATCGCACGTGTCCGCCAACGGCAGTCCGAAGCGGGAGCGAGCGGCCATACCGGGGCCAGCCCCGGCGGGCGCTCGCTTGTCCGATGCCCGGCGCTGTCGAGAGTATGTTGTGATGCGCACTGGGCGTTTCCGTTCAGCCGCGCTGGCCGCGGTGGTGGTGTTGAGCGCCATAATCGCTGCGCCCGAGCTCGCTATCGTGTTGCCTTGCCGGTAGCCATTCTCGTTCACGATGAAGACGGGGCTCCCGCTGCTGCCAGGAAAGATTGATGCGTCTACGAGGAACGCCGGCATGCCGCAGTAGTCGAGTTGGACCGGGGTCGCTGTAGTACCGCGACGGATGATCGGGGTGAGGTTGACCGTGTCGAAGAGTCCTCTCGGGTACCCAACGAACGTGACCGGCTCTACGACATCGAGGTCGTCGACTACATCGTTCGTCGGCACAAGGTCGTGGCCCAATAGGCGGTAGAAAACCGGCAGACCTTGATCAGCGAGTCCTTGCAGAGTGGGGCCGATGAAAGTCACCGCAACGTCGACGGCGGGATCTGGATGGGTCACCCAGTCAGCTACCGTGAAGCTCGCCGTGACGGGCTCGCCCCAAAGCGGAGCGTCTCCCTCGGCACGAATGAACCTTACGAACCCGTTCGTGGCGCCCTCGATCACATGCCGGTTTGTTACTAACACCGGAAGCCGCGCCCCGTCTGTGACCACCCGTGCGGCGTCGTAGAAGAACGCTGTCCCACTGCTCAACGAACCCGGACGCGGCTCGTGCCCAATGAACGCTGGCGAGGGGTTGCAAGATCGAGCTCACTACCTCCGCTAAACTTTCGGACTTAGCTGGATTTCCGAAAGTCGGTGGCATACCATCGAGCTATGTCGCTGGCCGGCGTCGTGGACGACCTCATCGCCTTGCAGCGGCTGGCCGACCAAGAGCGTGATGCGGCTCGCCGACGCGCGCTCGAAGCGGTCCGCCAGCACGTCGCCGAGCGAGACCGGGGCGCCAAGGTTGCCGAGGCGGCGCAGGTGCTTGGGGTCTCGGCACCCACGGTCCGGGCCTGGATCGATGCCGGCGTGTTGCGGCCGCTCGCCGCGACCGGCCCGGCCCGGGTCGACGTCGCGTCGCTGGCAGCCACCAAACAGGTCGTCGATGAGCTGCGCCGTCATCGGGAGGACCGGCACCTGCTCACGGAGGTGCTGCGTCTGCTGCGCGACCGTGCCGCCTTCTCCGGTGACGATGCGCACGCCGCGGTCGAGGACGCTGCGGCCGGCCGGGTGCGTCGGCTCGACCGCGCCGGTCTCGACGAGCTCCTGCCGGCGAAGAGGCCGAAGCGATCGACCTCGACCTAACGCGGACGGCCGAGCGACAGATCAAGGCGCTGCGGGGTCGACGGGCCAGCGCCACCCGCGCCACCATCGAAGAGCTGATGCGCCAGGGCTGTCGCGCCGCGGGCTACCGGCTCACGGGCGCAGAGCTCGAGCACGTCTGCTGTCGCCACTTGTACGGAAGCGACCGGATGCTGACCGCATGGCCGGCATCGGACCACGCCGTCATTCTGGCCATCGGTCCGCACGATCGCTCGGTCGCGGACGTCTACGACCTACTACTCGCGGCCCTCGCAATCGACGTGCCGATCGACGAGCGAACCAAGCCGCCGTGCTGCGACGAGCTCGGCGAGCCTCCGCGCGATCACGCTGTTGCCGACGTTCTGGCCGACGCACTGGAGGCGCTCACGCTGCGGCCGACGCCGTCGACACTAGCCTGCCCTTCCACGCACGGGTGATCGCCTAACGGGCGTGTTTCAGGATCGCTTGTCACCGCGAGGTGTGTCCAGCGGTCCCGTCAGCGGGCAGCCGGGATTTATGGCTTCTTCCCACCCTGTCAAACTGCCGGCGGTCGTGGGTAGCGAATCACACTGATGTAAGTAACAACAGGGCTGTCGGCGTGTCACACACCCACAGGGGCCATAACTGACATAGTGGGAACATGTCCAACAGTCCAGACCGGACGCTGACAGAGGTGCAGCGGGCGTTCCTGGAACCGGCCAACACCGCGCACCGGCAGTACGAGGCGCTGCGCGCCTACTTCATCGACCGGCTGCCCTCAGCCGAGGCTGCCGCCCGGTTCGGCTACACCCCCGGCAGCTTCCGGGTGCTCTGTCATGAGTTCCGCTCCGACCCGCAGCGGGTGTTCTTCCTGCCCGACCGGTCCCACACCAAACGGGCCGTCCGCCCGGAACGCAAGTCCAGCCGGCTGCGCGAGCGGATCATCGCGTTACGCAAGCAGAACCTGTCGGTCTACGACATCGCCGCCGTGCTCGCCGAGCAAGGCAGCCCGCTGTCCAGCTCGGCGATCGCGACGATCCTGTCCGAGGAAGGGTTCGCCAAACTGCCCCGCCGGGCCGATGACGAACGGCCGTCCCGGGTCGCGGTCAGCCAGGCTGCGACCGCTGACGTCCGCGAGCTGGACCTGACCCCGCGGACGTTCCGGACCGACGTCGGCGGGCTGTTCCTGTTCCTGCCCATGCTCGCTGCGGTGGACCTGGACGCTGTCGTGGCCCAAGTCGGGCTACCCGGCACGGCGATGATCCCAGCCGCCACCGCCATCCGTTCGCTGCTCGCCCTGAAACTGTTCGGCGCGGCCCGAACCAGCCACGTGATGGCGTCGGTGTTCGATCAGGGCCTCGCCCTGTTCGCCGGGCTCAACACCATCCCGAAACGGTCGTTTCTCACCGAGTACTCCTGCCGGATCCCCCCCGAGGCCTACCCGAAACTGGCCCGCGGCTGGTTCGACGCGGCCAGCCGAGCCGGCCTGGACCGCGGCAGCAGCTTCCACCTGGACTTTCACACCATCCCGTTCCACGGCCAGAACGCCCTGATCGAAAAGCACTACGTGTCCAAACGCAGCCGCCGGCAAAAAGGCGTCCTGGCGTTCCTCGCCCAAGACGTCGGCCGGCGGGTGTTCTGCTACGCCAACGCCGAGATCGCCAAAGCCGACCAGAACGACGAGATCCTACGGTTCGTCGAATTCTGGAAAACCCGCACCGGCGACTACCCCGACGAGCTGATCTTCGACTCGAAACTCACCACCTACGCCAACCTCAACCAGCTCAACGAGCTGGGCATCCGGTTCATCACCCTGCGCCGCCGCGGCCCGAAAATCCTCGACCAGATCGACGCCGCCCCCGCCTCAGCCTGGCGAAGGATCGAACTGAAAAGCGTCAGCCGCGCCTACCGCACCCCCCGGATCCTCGACCAGCGCATCACCCTCGCCGACTACACCGGCCCGATCCGCCAGATCGCGATCAAAGACCTCGGCCACGAACAACCCACCCTCGCGCTGACCAACCAACTCCGCCGCGGCGCGGTCGGGCTGATCGAGGACTACGCCCACCGGATGCTCATCGAAAACACCATCTCCGACACTATCGACTTCTTCCACATCGACGCGCTGTCCTCCACCGTCCCCATGAAAATCAACTGCGACCTGCAACTCACCCTGATGGCCGCCAGCCTCTACCGGATGCTCGGCACCCGCCTCGGCGGCCCCTACCCCACCGCCGAATCCCGGCACATCCACCGCGACTTCATCAACACCTCAGCCCGCGTCGAAATCACCCCCCACACCGTGCACGTCACCTACGGCAAACGCGCCCACAACCCCTACCTACTCGCCGCCGGGTTCCCCGACACCACCACCCCCATCCCCTGGTGGGGCGGCCGCCAACTCAAACTCACCTTCGGCTAACCCACCCGCTCCCACCCCCGTGGTGTTAACTCTCACGGCTAACGTGGAAGGGCAGGCTAGGGTTTCTGCGCGTGAGAGCCCTGCGTCGTTTCACCGTGCGGGCCGCCCTGCCGGCGGCGCTCGCCCCGCTCGGCGAGCTGGTCATGAACCTTCGCTGGTCCTGGCACCCGGAGTCCATGGACCTGTTCGCAGCTGTGGACCCGGAGCTGTGGGCGGAGGTGAGCTACGACCCGGTACGGCTGCTCGGGGCGGTCTCGACCGCGCGGACGGCCGACCTGGCCGGGGATCGCCGCTTCCTTCGTCGGCTCTCCGACGCCCGGGACGATCTGGAGGACTATCTCACCGGGCCTAGGTGGTACCAGCACCTCGACGGGGCGCCCCGGGCGGTGGCTTACTTCTCGCCGGAATTCGGGATCACCGAGGTGCTCCCGCAATATTCCGGAGGCCTCGGCATCCTCGCCGGCGATCATCTCAAGGCCGCTTCCGACCTCGGGGTGCCGATCATCGGGGTGGGCCTGCTCTACCGGCGCGGCTACTTCAAGCAGTCGTTGTCCCCCGACGGGTGGCAGCAGGAGCGCTACCCGCCGCTGGATCCGCAGGGCCTGCCGCTCACCTTGCTCCGGGAGGTCGACGGCGAGGGTGCCCCGGTCCGAATCCAGGTCGGCCTGCCCGGAGAGAGGATCCTCGGGGCGCAGGTCTGGAAGGCGCAGGTGGGCCGGGTAGCCCTGCTTCTTCTCGACTCCGACATCGAAGACAACGCCCCCGCGGAGCGCGAGGTCAACGACCGGCTCTATGGCGGGGGCACCGAACACCGGTTGCACCAGGAAATGCTGCTCGGCATCGGTGGGGTACGCGCGGTTCGTGCCTACTGCCGGCTCACCGGCGCCGACACACCGGAGGTCTTCCATACCAACGAGGGACATGCCGGTTACCTGGGGATCGAGCGGATCCGGGAGCTCACCGAAGGGGCCGGGCTCAGCTTCCGGGAAGCGCTTGAGGTAGTTCGAGCCGGGACCATATTCACCACCCACACGCCGGTGCCCGCGGGAATCGACCGGTTTCCCGTCGATCTGATCGAGTCGGCGTTCGGTGGGGACAACGGCTGCGCGGGGGTGCCCCTCCCGGAGATCCTCGCGCTCGGTGCCGAGCCCGACGGTGATCCCGCGGTGTTCAACATGGCGGTAATGTGTCTGCGGCTCGCCCAGCGCGCCAACGGGGTCAGCCGCCTGCATGGGGCGGTGAGCCGGACGATGTTCGCCGGGCTCTGGCCGGGCTTCGACGTCGACGAGGTTCCAATCACCTCGATCACCAACGGGGTGCACGCCCCAACGTGGGTTGCGCGCGAGGTGTTCGAGCTCGCGGCCCGGGAGATCGGGCCGACGATCGTCGAGGAGGCCGCCGGTTGGGACGGCATCGCCAAGGTCAGCGACGAGTCGATCTGGGAGACCAGAGCGCAGTTGCGGTCGCAGCTGGTCGACGAGGTGCGCCGCCGGGTCCATGATTCGTGGCTACAGCGTGGCGCCAGCGCTGCCGAGTTGGGCTGGGTCTCCTCGATCTTCGACCCTGCGGTGTGCACGATCGGGTTCGCCCGCCGGGTTCCGTCCTACAAGCGACTCACCCTCATGCTCCGCGACCCGGATCGGTTGCGCTCGTTGTTGCTCGACCCGGACCGACCGATCCAGCTGATCATCGCTGGCAAGGCCCACCCGGCGGACGACGGAGGCAAGGAGCTGGTTCAGCAGATCGTCCGCTTCGCCGACGATCCCGAGGTCCGCCACCGGATCGCATTTCTCCCGGACTACGACATCGGCATGGCGCGCTACCTCTACGGAGGCTGCGACGTGTGGCTGAACAACCCGCTGCGCCCACTTGAGGCCTGCGGGACTTCGGGCATGAAATCGGCACTCAACGGCGGCCTGAACCTCTCGATCCGCGACGGCTGGTGGGACGAGATGTTCGACGGAGCCAACGGCTGGGCCATTCCGAGCTCAGGGGTCGAGGATCCGGAGCGGCGCGACGATCTGGAGGCGAACGCGCTCTACGACATCCTGGAGAATCAGGTCCGGGCTCGGTTCTACGCTGTGGACGGCGACCTCCTGCCCAGACGGTGGATCGAGATGGTTCGCCATACCTTGCAGTCGCTGGGCCCGCAGGTGCTCGCCTCCCGGATGGTGCGCGACTACGTCGTCCAGCTCTACCTACCCGCGGCACGGTCCGCTCGCCGGCTGTCCGCAGACGACTACGCGGGTGCGCGCACCCTGGCCGGATGGAAGGCCCAGGTCGTGACGGCGTGGCCGGGCGTGCGGGTCGTTCACGTCGAGAGCGAGGGGGTTACCACCGCGCCGGAGGTCGGACAGACCCTGACCGTGCGGGCCATCGTCGAGCTGGGTGGTCTTAACCCCGACGACGTCGACGTTCAGGTGGCGCATGGCCGGGTCGACGACACCGACGAGCTCCGAGCGCCCAGCGTCGTCGGATTGAAGCCGGTCGGCTCGATCGACGGGCAGTACCGCTTCGAGGGCGAGGTGACGCTCGAGCAGAAAGGCTCATTCGGCTACACCGTGCGGATTGCCCCCCGCAACGCCCTGCTCGCAACCGGAGCCGAACTGGGGTTGCTGGCGTTGCCAACGCAGGCTGCTGTCTACACGGAGTTGTAGGCGCGGAGGACGAGGAAGGACCGCCCGGACGCAGGAAGGCGATCGCCTCCGACCAGCGACCTGGCGGCGTCCTCCGGTGCGGCGGAGTCGAACTCCACCTGGTAGCGCACCGCCCAAGGCGGTCCAGGAAGCGCGAAGCTCACCGGCGGGGCGTCCGCATGGAGCACGAGGAGGAAGGAGTCGTCCCGGATCCGCTCTCCGCGCGGACCACGGGTGCGGATCCCCTCCCCGGACAGGTACAAGCCGATCGTGCGTACCGCTGGGGAGGCCCAGTCCGCGTCGGTCATCTCCAGCCCGGCGGGGGTGAACCAGGCGAGGTCTTTGACCTCGCCTTCGGCCACCGGTCGCCCGCGGAAGAAGGCGCGTTGCCGGAAGACCGGATGCGCGCGTCGCATGGTCAGGAGCTTGCAGACGACATCGAGCAGTGCGCTGCTGTCTGCGTCGAGGTCCCAGGCCAGCCAGGACAGCTCGTTGTCCTGGCAGTAGGTGTTGTTGTTGCCGTCCGCGGTGTGGCCCATCTCGTCGCCGGACCGGAGCATGGGTACACCGGTCGACAGAAGCAAGGTGGCCAGGAAGTTGCGACTCTGCCGGGCGCGCAGGGCGAGGACTTCCGGATCGGCACTGGCACCTTCGGCACCGCAATTCCAGGATCGGTTGTCGTCCGTGCCATCCGCGTTGTCTTCGCCGTTGGACTCGTTGTGCTTGGCGTCGTAGGAGACCAGGTCGCGCAGGCTGAACCCGTCGTGGCAGGTGACGAAGTTGACCGATGCATAGGGCAGGCGGCCGTCGTCTTGGTAGAGATCGCTCGACCCGGAAAGCCGGAATCCCAACTCGGAGATGCCGGGCTCGGCCCCGCGCCAGAAATCACGAACGGTGTCCCGAAACTTGCCGTTCCACTCTGTCCACAGCGGCGGGAACTCTCCCACCTGGTAGCCGCCCTCACCGAGATCCCACGTCTCGGCGATCAACTTGACCCTGCTGATTACGGGGTCCTGCTGGATGACGTCGAAGAACGCCGACAGTTTGTCGACGTCGTGCATCGACCGGGCCAGGGCCGCGGCGAGGTCGAATCGGAACCCGTCCACGTGCATCTCGGTCACCCAGTAGCGCAGCGAGTCCATGATCAGCTGCAAGACGTGTGGATGCCTGACGTCGAGGGTGTTTCCGCAGCCCGTGTAGTCGGCGTAGCGGCTGGGGTCGTCGTCACGGAGCCGGTAGTAGGCGGCGTTGTCGATGCCGCGGAAGGCAAGGGTGGGTCCAAGCTGGTCGCCCTCGGCGGTGTGGTTGTAGACAACGTCGAGGATGACCTCGATGCCCGCGGCGTGGAGGCTGCGAACCATGACCTTGAACTCGCGAACCTGTTCGCCGAGCGATCCACCTGCCGCGTAGCCGGCGTGCGGCGCGAAGTAGCCGATCGAGTTGTAACCCCAATAATTGACCCGTCCGCGGCGGGTTACTCCCGGTTCGGTGACGAAGTGGTGGACCGGCATGAGCTCTACAGCGGTCACCCCGAGACGGCGCAGATGCTCGATCGCCGCTGGTTCGCCAAGGCCGGCGTAGGTTCCCCGCAGATGCGCGGGGACATCCGAGTGGCGCATCGTGAAGCCGCGAACGTGCAGCTCGTAGATCACGGTGTCCGACCACGCGGTCCGGGGCCGCCGGTCCTCACCCCAGGGGAAGTCGGCGGCATGGACGACGCAGCGCGGGACGAACGGGGCCGAGTCGCGATGATCCTGAACGCGGTCGTCGCCGTTCGGTGGATACCCGAAGATCGCGTCGTCGAGCACGAGGTCGCCGGTGATGGCTCGGGCGTACGGGTCGAGCAGCAGCTTGCTCGGATTCCAGCGCGCGCCCCGGCCCGGATCGAAGGGTCCGTCGACCCGGTATCCGTAGCGCTGACCTGGCCCGGCCCCGGGCAGGTACCCGTGCCAGATGTGGTTTGTCACCTCATCCAGGGCGAACCTGGTCTCCCGCCCGTCGGGGGCGAACAGGCAGAGGTCCACCCCCTCTGCGGATTGGGCGTAAAGCGCGAAATTCGTCCCCTCGCCGTCCCAGGTCGCGCCCAGCGGATGGCCGTGGCCGGGCCACACCGGGGTGGCCGACGTCATTGGCGTGGCGCGCGGCGCGGCCGCGCCCGGCGCCGTCGCTCCGCCGGAAACAGGTCGGCCAGGGCCGCGCCGCGCGGGAGGACCAGGGCCTGGCCCCGATTGCGGCGTTCGAGCATTGCGTGCACGGTCAGCGCGTTGCGGAGCAGTTCGGCGAACTGCTCCGGTGAGGCCATCAGCCAACCGTGTCGGCCCTGGACGATCTCGGTGGGCAGCGAACCTATGACGGAGGCAAGCGCGCCGGGTGCGACCAGGCGGTCGCGATCGCTCCAGATGAACAGGATCGGGAGTCCGGAGTCGACGAGTGCCGTCGCCTCTGCGGCCAGGCCGCTCGTCATGGCGACCAAGCCGGTCAACCCGACGCTGACCGGGCGACGAAGCGCGTTCGGCAGGAAGTCGCGCAGCACCAGCGGGGCCAGGGACAGCGCATCGCGCGGGTTCAGCTCGGTCAGGGCGCCGAGGGCCCAGCCCAGCCACGACCCCGCTTTGAGGCCGCGCCGACCTGGCGAACCCCCGATGCTGTTGAGCAGGGTGAGCGAGCGGACCAGGTCCGGCCGCTCGGTGGCTAGCGCCAGCGCCACCCCGCCGCCGAAGGAGTGACCCACGAGGAAGGCCGGCTTGTCGAGGCCGGCCGCTTCCAGGGTCGCCGCTACGTGCCTGGCGTAACCGGACAGGCCGAGCCGGCGAAGGGGCAGGGGGTCGCTGCCGCCGAAACCGGGCAGGCTCGGCGCGATGATTCGGATCCCGGCTGGGCACAGCCGGACGATCGACGCGGCATAGGCCCGCGGGGTGAGCCCCCACCCGTGAAGGAATACCAGCGGGTCGCCGAGGCCGGCCTCCATGAGTTCGACGCGCATTCGCCGGCCGTCGACGCGCACCGGTACGGATCGCCAGGTGGGCGTCGGGGTCCGCTGGGTCACGAGCGGAGCGTAGACCGCCGGCCCGGTAAACTCCCCGGATCGCAGGCCGGCGTGAGGAGAGCGGATGCCCGAGTTCGTCAGGCTCGAGGTCGAGGACTCGGTCGGCACGATCCGCCTCGATCGGCCGCCGATGAACGCGATCGACGACACGGTGCATCGGGAGCTGCGCGCGGCCGCGGAGGAGGCCTCCGACCGCGGTGACGTTCGGGCGGTCGTGCTGTACGGCGGCCCGAAGGTATTTGCGGCCGGTGCGGACATCAAGCACATGGCGGACATGTCCTACACCGACATGGTGGAACGGGCCGGCGGCCTCATGGGGGCGGTGACGGCCGTAGCAAAAATCCCAAAGCCGGTCGTCGCTGCGATCACCGGGTACGCGTTGGGTGGCGGATGCGAGATCGCCCTGGCGGCTGATTACCGGATCTGCTCAGAAACCGCCCGGCTCGGCCAGCCGGAGATCCTGCTCGGAATCATCCCGGGCGCCGGCGGTACGCAACGTCTACCCCGGCTGGTTGGAACGTCTCGGGCGAAAGAGCTGATTTTCACTGGGAGGTTCGTTAAAGCGGAAGAAGCTTTGGCGATTGGACTGGTGAATACGATCGTCCCCGCTGAACAGGTCTACCCGTCGGCCCGCGCATGGGCCGCGCAGTTTGCGGCCGGTCCGGCCTTCGCGCTGCGGGCGGCGAAGGAGGTCATCGACGCCGGGCTGGAGGTCGACCTGGACACGGGTCTCACGATCGAACGGGCGGCGTTTGCAGCACTTTTTGCAACCGAGGACAGGGCTGCCGGGATGCGGAGCTTCATCGAGGAAGGCCCGGGGAAGGCGCGGTTCGCCGGGCGCTGAAAACTGCTACTTGCTCGAGTTTGCACCAGGCTCGCCTACGGTAACCTCCAGCGAAGTGGCCGGCTGCTCGGGCTCCTGGAGCCCTTCGTACGCTGTGCCCGCAATGCCCGCCGGCGCGACCCGCGCGCCGCGGCTCGCACGGGAGGTCGGCCCCCGACCATGAACATCGTCGTCTGCGTCAAGCAGGTCCCCGATACCTGGGCGGAGAAGAAGCTCGATCCGTCCGATTCGACGGTCGATCGCGCGTCCGTCGACGGTGTCATGAACGAGCTCGACGAGTACGCGGTCGAGGAGGCGCTGCGGATCAAGGAGGCGCACGGCGGCGAGGTGACCGTCTTGACGATGGGTCCCGAGAAAGCCGCCGAGACGATTCGCAAGGCTCTGTCGATGGGTGCCGACGCCGCTATCCACCTCGTTGACGACGCGTTGCACGGATCGGATGCGCTCGCCACCTCCTATGCGATGGCCCAGGCTCTGGGCACGGTGTCGTGGGATCTGGTCCTGCTCGGCTCGGAGTCCACCGATGCTCGGATGAGCGTCTTGCCCGCGATGCTCGCCGAGCGGCTCGGGGCCAGTCAGCTCACGTTCGCCCGCAGCGTCACCGTCGACGGTTCCACGATCAAGATCGAGCGGCAGACCGACAGCGGTTACGACGTCGTGGAGGGCTCGACCCCGGCGGTCGTCAGCGTCGTGGAGAAGATCAACGAACCTCGCTACCCGTCTTTCAAAGGAATCATGGCGGCGAAGAAGAAGCCGATGACGACGCTGTCCTGTGCCGATGCCGGAATCGATACGGACAAGGTTGGCCTCGGCGCGGCACGCAGCAAGGTCGACTCGTTTGCCGCCAGGCCGCCGAAGCAGGCTGGTCAGGTCGTCAAAGACGAAGGCGACGGCGGAGCGAAGCTCGCCGAGTTCCTCGCCGCCCAGAAATTCATCTGACCCGTCCCCGCCCGAGGAAGGAACGACCCGATGGCCGAGGTCCTCGTCCTCGTCGAGCACGTCGACGGGACACCCAAGAAGGTCAGCTACGAGTTGCTCACCCTGGCCCGCCGGCTCGGTGAGCCGGCCGCGGTATTCATCGGCACCGGATACGAGAACGCCAAAGACAAGCTGGCCGAATACGGTGCGACGAAAATCTACGTTGCCTCCGGCGAGGAGTACGACAGCTACCTGGTCGCTCCGAAGGTCGACGTCCTGGCACAGATCATCGGTTCCGCGTCGCCATCCGCCGTCCTCATCCCGTCGAGCGCAGAGGGCAAAGAGATTGCCGGCCGGCTCGCGGTGCGGACCGACTCAGGTGTGATCACCGATGCGGTTGACGTGGGTGCGAACCTCGTGGCCGAGCAGTCGATTTTCGGTGGCGCGGTTCGGGTTCAGGCCTCGGTGACCGTCGGAACCGCGATCATCACGGTCCGGCCGAACTCGACCGCACCGGAGGCCGCGCCCGCAACGGCGACTGAGGAGCAGGTCACGGTGACCGTCGGCGACGCCGCGAAGGGCGCCCGGGTGCTCGAACGGGTCATGGAGAAGAAGGGGGGCCGCCCCGAGCTGACCGAGGCGGCGATCGTCGTCTCCGGTGGTCGTGGCCTGGGGGGCGCGGAGAACTTCGCGGTCGTCGAGTCGCTGGCCGACGCGCTGGGAGCGGCCGTCGGTGCCTCCCGGGCGGCGACCGACGCAGGCTGGTACCCGCACCAGAACCAGGTCGGGCAGACCGGGAAGACGGTTTCGCCCCAGCTCTACGTTGCGGTTGGCATCTCCGGTGCGATCCAGCACCGGGCTGGGATGCAGACGTCGAAGACCATCGTGGCCATCAACAAGGACCCGGAGGCCCCGATCTTCGAACTGGTCGACTTCGGTGTTGTCGGCGACCTGTTCCAGGTCGTTCCACAGGTGGTCGCGGAGATCGAGAAGCGCAGGGCCTGACCGGGCGGCCGTTAGGGTTGCTGACCGTGACCACCTGGGACCGGAAGAGCTCGACCGATCTCGCGAAGGCGCAGGACGCCGCGCTGCGGGCTCAGCTTGCGGATGCGCTCGTGCCGTTCTCGCCGTTCTGGCGGGACCGGCTCCGCGTTCTAGGGATCGGTGCGGGCTCGATTCGGGGCGTGCCGGGGCTGTCCGGGATTCCGGCGGTCGGTGAGCGGGATGTGTGCCCGGACGGCGACCCGGCCGGGATGGCGGCCCTCGTGCTCCAGGTCAGCGAACGCGGCTGGCCCGTGCATGCGAACGGGCTGACCCTGCGCCGGGCGATGTTGCGCCGACTGGCGTCCGCCGACGCTTACCGCCAGGTGGTCGAGGCGGACAGCCGACCGACGTCGTTCGTCTATGCCGGGCTGGGTTTTCGCTACCCGTTGGCGTCGACGCGGGGGGACCTCGATCTCGTGACCCGGGCCGGAGCCCGGCTCTGGCAGGTCCTCGGCCTACGCTCCAGCGACGTCTTGCTCGCTGCGCTGCCGAACAACAGGGGCAGCGAGCGAGTCGCGCTCCGCCTCGCTGCTCTGGGTGCCGGTAGCCCGGCGATGCTCCTGTCGGCGGACGTTGCCGAGATTTCGACCGCCTTGCGCTACCTGCCGGCGACGGCGCTCGCCGTTCCCGCCGATACCGCCGCGGACCTGGTCGAGGGACTGGTCGGGGCCGGTTCCGATCTGAGCGCGCTGCACACGCTGTTACTCGTTGGGGTGCCGACCGCCGCGGAACGCCGGGCGGCGGAGGTGGCGCTCGCGGCCGGGCGCGGAGCCGCCGACGGGGTCACGCTCGCCGTCCATGCGCCCAGCGGATCCCGGGTGCTCTGGGGCGAGTGCCGACGCGGCGCGGGCGGGTCGACCGGCCTGCACACGTATCCGGACCTCGACCTGGTGGAGCTCGTCGACCCGGACACGGCCGACGGGTACCCCGGCGGCGGAGCCGGGGAGATCGTCCTCACGCAGCTGGGCTTCCGTGGCAGCGCGCTGTTGCGCTGGCGAACCGGGGACGTGGTCGGCGGTCCGATCGAGACCGCGCCGTGTCCGGCGTGCGGTCGCACCGTGCCCCGAGTGCCCAGCCTGGACCTGCGCCGCGGTGCGATGGTCGTCCGAGTCACCGGATCGGATCGTGCGGTCGACCTGCGAGCCGTAGCCGGTGCGCTGGCCGGACGCACGGACCTGTCCGACTGGCGGCTCGAGTTGAGTCGCCGTGGTCGGGACGGGACCGCGCAGCTGCTTGTGCACCTGGCCGCGCCCGGTGACCCGGCGGAGGCGGCGGTCGGCGCCGCCGCCGATATCCGCGCCGCCTCGGGTCAGCTGCCCAGCCAGATCGTTGGATCCTTGCCCGGCCAGTTCATCCCACCGGAGGGAAGCCCGCTGACCCGGCGGATCGTGCTCCGGGGCTGACCGGGGCTGACCGGGCTTACCGGGGCTGGCCGGGAGCCGCGAGTGGGCGGTTGTGCCGGGGCGGATCGCCCACTCGGAGCGTGGCGGAGGAGCAGGACCGCCCACTCGGCGCGTGCCGGGGAGCCCACTCGGCGCGTGCCCGGGAGCCCACTCGGCGCCTGCCCGGGAGCCCACTCGGCGCGTGCCCGGGAGCCACGCGGGCGGCTGCCCGGGAGTCCACGCGGGCGGCTGCTCGGGAGCCCACGCGGGCGGCTGCTCGGCGCCCGCCCGGGAACCCACGTGGCGCGCGCCGGATTAGGCTGGGATCGATGGTGTATCTCGATCATGCGGCGACAACGCCGATGCTGCCCGAGGCGGTTGCCGCGATGGCTGCCGAGTTCGGCCGGACCGGCAACCCCTCTTCGCTGCACGCGGCCGGTCGCCGGGCCCGTCGGGTGGTCGAGGAGTCGCGGGAGCAGCTCGCCGCTGCACTCAGCGCGCGGCCCAGCGAGGTCGTATTCACCGCCGGCGGCACGGAGAGCGACAACCTGGCGGTCAAGGGCATCTACTGGGCGCGCCGGGCGGCGGACCCTCGTCGCCGGCGGATACTGGCCGGAGCGGTGGAGCATCACGCGGTGCTCGACTCCGTGCAGTGGCTGGTCGAGCACGAGCAGGCAGTCGTCGATTGGCTCCCCGTCGACCCCAACGGCCGCCTCCGCCTTGACGCGGTCGCCGCCGCGCTCGCGGACAATCCGGACGACGTTGCCCTGGTCAGCGTGATGTGGGCGAACAACGAGGTGGGAACTCTCCAGCCGGTCACGGAGATTGCCGGCCTCGCCCATGAGTACGGCATTCCGGTGCACAGTGATGCGGTTCAGGCGATCGGTCAGGTCCCCGTCGACTTCGCAGCGAGTGGGGTCGACGCGATGACGGTGACCGGACACAAGTTCGGCGGCCCGGTGGGTGCCGGCGCGCTGCTCCTCGGCCGGGACGTCGCCTGCGCGCCGCTGCTCCACGGCGGTGGGCAGGAGCGGGACGTGCGCTCCGGCACGGTCGACGTGCCGGCGGTGGCGGGGCTTGCGATTGCCGCCGAGATCGCGACCACGCACCTGGCCGAGCGGTCCCGCCGGATCGCCGACCTCCGCGACGATCTCGTCAGGCGCACCCTCGAGACGCTGCCCGATGCCGTCCTCAACGGGGAAGCCAGCCTGGATTCGGCGCGTAGGTTGCCCGGGAACGCTCACTTTTCCTTCCCCGGATGCGAGGGGGATGCCCTGCTCCTGCTGCTCGACGCCCGTGGCATCGAGTGCTCGACGGGGTCGGCGTGTTCGGCGGGAGTGGCCCGGCCCAGTCACGTGCTCCTTGCGATGGGGCAGTCCGAGGAGCGGGCTCGGGGATCGCTCCGGTTTAGCCTCGGCCACACCTCGACTTCCGCGTGCGTCGATGCCCTCATCGAGGCGATCGGCCCGGTTGTGGAGCGGGCCCGCCGGGCCGCCCTGGCTACCGCCCGCCGGAGCTGAGGGTGCAGGTCCTCGCGGCGATGTCGGGCGGTGTCGACTCGGCCGTCGCGGCTGCCCGCGCCGTCGATGCGGGTCACGAGGTCACCGGGGTGCATCTCGCACTGTCGTTCGCACCGGCGGCAGCCCGGACCGGTTCTCGTGGGTGCTGCACCCTTGAGGACGTCCATGACGCCCGCCGCGCAGCGGACCTTCTGGGTATTCCGTTCTATGTCTGGGATCTCGCCGAGCGGTTCCAAGCCGACGTGGTCGAGGACTTCGTCGCGACATACGCTGCAGGTGATACCCCCAACCCTTGTCTGCGCTGTAACGAGCGAATCAAGTTCTCGGCCGTCCTGGCCCGGAGCCGTGCCCTCGGCTTCGAGGCGCTCTGCACCGGGCACTACGCCCGCATGGTCGATGGGGTCCTGCATCGTTCTGCTGATCCCGACAAGGACCAGTCTTATGTGCTCGGCAGCCTGACCGGCGATCAGCTTTCCGGTGCCATGTTCCCGCTGGGGGGATCCCGCAAGACCGATGTCCGCGCGGAAGCGGCCCGGCGGGGATTAGCCGTCGCGGAGAAGCCGGACAGCTACGACGTGTGCTTCATCGCGGACGGTGACACCGCCGGGTACCTGCAGACCCGGCTCGGCAATGCGCCGGGCGACATCGTCGACGCGGCGTCCGGCGCGGTTGTCGGCTCCCACTCGGGTGCCTACGGGTACACGGTCGGGCAGCGCCGGGGCCTGCGCCTCGCCCGGCCCGCGCCCGACGGCCGCCCGCGGTACGTGCTGGACGTGTCGCCGGTCGATCGGCGGGTCACGGTCGGGCCACGGGAGGCGCTGGCCGTCCGGGCTATCGCCGGCAGCCGTCCGGTGTTTCCCCGCGGCGGACCGGTGCCCGATCGTGGATACCTTGCTCAGATGCGCGCGCACGGCGAACCGCTGCGTTGCCGAGCTCAGCTGGCCGGCAGTCACCTGGAGGTGGCACTGGAGGCGCCGGCCTTCGGCGTTGCCCGGGGACAGGCCATCGTGATCTACGACGACGATGCGGTACTGGGAGCGGCGACTATAAGCGGCACGGCCTGACGTGCGGGTGCTGGTCCTAGGGGGCACCCGATTCGTCGGGCGAACGGCCCTGGAGCTGGCCGTTTCCCGCGGTCACGAGGTCACCATCGTTCACCGCGGCCTGACCGGGAACAGCCCGCCCGGGGTCGAGGCGATCCTGGGCGACCGGACCCTTCCGGGTGGTCTGGACGCGCTGGGCGGCCGGGAGTGGGACTTCGTCCTCGATACCTGGGCCGGGCCGCCGCGGGTTGTCCTCGACGCCGCTCGCCGGCTCGCCGATTCGGTGGGCCGCTACGCCTACGTATCCAGCCTGTCCGCGCACCGCTGGCCCCCGCTGCCGGGGGCCACGGAGGATGCCCCGACCGTCGACGCTCGACCGGATGCCGAAGAAGGCGACTACGCCTCTTGCAAGCGCGGGGCGGAACTCGCGGTTCGCGACGTATTCGGGGCCCGGGCGCTGATCGCTCGGCCGGGCCTCATCCTCGGCCCGTACGAGGACATCGGCCGCTTGCCGTGGTGGCTCAATCGGATGCTGCGCGGGGGACCTGTCCTGGCGCCAGCTCCTCCCACGCGCCCGCTTCAGTACATCGACGCGCGCGACCTGGTGGGGTGGCTGCTCGACGCTCCGGACCGCGGGCTCTCCGGGGTATACATCACGGTCAGCCGCCCCGGGCACACGACGCTCGGCGCTCTGCTGGAGATTTGCCGGCAGGTGACCGGGGGGGTGGCTGAGCTGGTCTGGGTGGACGAGCAGGCCATTCTGGATGCGGGCATCGAGCCGTGGATCGGCGTGCCCATCTGGCTTCCGTTCGCAGGTGGAGCGGCCGCGCTGCAGGACGCGGATCCGAACCGTGCGCAGGCGGCCGGCCTTCGATGCCGACCGGTCGAGGAGACGGTGGCCGACACGTGGGCCTGGCTGCGGAGCGGCGCGCCGCCGCGCCTGCGTGACATCGAGGAGCGGATGACCGCCGAGACGGAGGCGGCGTTTCTCCGGGCATGGACCGCTCCTTCGCGCGGCGACCACGGCTAGGCTCGGTCTATGGGCGACCGGGTACAGCTGACCGATCTCGACGTCATTTCGCGTTACAGCCTGGCGGTTCGGACGGCGACCGCCGACCGGGCCGAGCTGATCGCGGCGCTGGAGGCCGACCTCGGGTGGCTGCGTGGCCGGGGCGGCCGGACGCAGGCACAGCCGCGCCTGCCGAGCCGCCCGGAGCGGGCGCCTGCGGCTACCCGCGCGACGACCCCGGCCCGGAAGGCGGCGGCTACCCGCGCGAGGACCCCGGCCCGGAAGGCCAGCGCCGCTCCCCGCCGGGGTGGTCGGCGGGCGTGACCGCTGCGCCCTGGGCGCCGGGTGCCGCGACCGGGGTTGGGTCGATGCCGGGCGAGGACATGGACGCGGCGGTTCGCCTGGTTCTTGGCGAGCTGTCCGTTCCGTATCTTCCCGAGCTGCCCGCGCGCGGACTCGGGGCGGATCTGGTCGGCCGCGGGGTCGCCCATCTCGCCGAGTTGCATGCAGATGTCCAGCCGAGTGGTTGGCGGTTGGTCGACCGGCCGGGTCGGGACGAGGCCCGGGCCCGCGACCTGCTCGAAGCGGACCTTGACGTGCTGGCCGTGGCGGGGGCCGACTGGAACGGTCCGTTCAAGGTTCAGGTCGCCGGCCCCTGGACGCTGGCGGCCGCGCTCGAGTTGCCGCGCGGACACCGCGTGCTCAGCGATGCCGGTGCGGTCCGCGACCTCACCGACGCCCTCGCGGAGGGAACCGTTCGCCTGTTGACCGCGGTCTCCCGCCGACTCCCGGCGGCACGGCTGATCTGTCAGGTCGACGAACCGGGACTTCCGGGAGTGCTCGCCGGCCGGATCCCCACGCCGAGCGGCTGGGGTCGCGTGCGCGTGGTGGCCGAGCCTGATGCTGAAGCCGGCCTGGCCCGGGTGCTGGCCGCCTGCTCGGTCGTGCCGGCGGTGCCGGCGGTGCATTGTTGCGCCGATGACGCACCCTTGCGTTTGTTCCGCTCCGCGGGCGCGACCGCCGTCAGCCTTGACCTCACCCGCTTCACCGACGAGGACGCGCTCGGCGAGTTCGTCGACGGGGGCGGTTGGCTGATCGCCGGGACGGTCCCGGCGCTCGGCCCCGGTGTCGCACCCGCCGTCCGCGAGCTGGCCGACCCCTTGCGCCGGCTCTGGCGCCGGCTAGGTTTCGCGCCCGAGACGCTGGCCGAGCGAGTAGCGGTCTCCCCGACCTGTGGTCTCGCCGGCGCCTCGCCCGGCTGGGTCCGCACGGCCCTCGACCTGTGCCGGCGGAGCGCTCAACTGCTCGCGGAGGCACCGGAGTCGGCCCGGTGACCGTCGAGATCCCGGCGGCGGAGGTCGATCGACACTCCGAGCTGTCCCGGGAGCTCGAAGAGCATGCCTTCCGCTACTACGTTTCCGATGCGCCGACGGTCAGCGACGCGGAGTACGACGCGCTGATGCGCGAGCTGTCCGGGATCGAGGAGCGCTACCCGCAGCTGCGCACGCCGAACTCACCGAGCCAGAAGGTGGCCGGTTCCTATTCGACGCTGTTCACCCCGGTGGAGCACCTGGAACGGATGCTCAGCCTCGACAATGCCTTCACCGACGCAGACGTGGACGCGTGGAACAGTCGGCTCGAACGCGAGGCTGGGGCGACCCCGCAGGGATACCTGTGCGAGCTGAAGATCGACGGGCTCGCGGTCGACCTGGTCTACGAGTCGGGTCGCCTCGTCCGCGGCGCGACCAGGGGCGACGGGCGCACCGGCGAGGACATCACCTCCAACATCCGTACCCTCGGCGACGTCCCGGCCCGGCTTCGGGGCGACCGGGTGCCCGAGCTGCTCGAGGTCCGGGGGGAGGTGTTCTTCCCGGTCTCCGAATTCGACGCTCTGAACGCCACCCTGGTCGAGTCGGGGAAGGCCCCCTTTTCCAATCCGCGCAACGCCGCAGCCGGCTCGCTGCGACAGAAGGACCCTCGGGTCACCGCGAGCCGCCCACTGCGGATGCTGCTGCACGGCCTGGGCGCCCGACGCGGCTTCGCGCCGGCGTCCCAGTCCGAGGCTTACGCTGCGCTGTCGGAATTCGGCCTACCGGTCAGCGACCGGTATCGAGTCGTCGAAACGCTGGCGCAGGTCAAGGACTACGCCGGCTTCTACGGCGCCCACCGCCACGATGTGGAACATCAGATCGACGGGGTCGTAGTCAAGGTGGATGACCTCGCGCTACAGCGTCGGCTCGGTTCCACATCGAAGGCCCCGCGCTGGGCGATTGCCGTCAAGTACCCGCCCGAGGAGGTCGTCACCCGACTTCTCGACATCGAGGTCAACGTCGGCCGAACGGGGCGGGTCACGCCGTTCGGTGTGCTCGACCCGGTGCGGGTCGCCGGATCGACGGTGGCCCGGGCGACGCTGCACAACCAGGATGAGGTCCGACGCAAGGGTGTGCTCATCGGTGACTTCATCGTGCTGCGCAAGGCTGGCGATGTCATCCCAGAGATCGTCGGCCCGGTCGTGGCCCGTCGCGACGGCGGCGAGCGGGAATTCGTCATGCCCACGGCCTGCCCGGCGTGTGGCACCACGCTGGCCCGTCCCGAGGGCGAGGTCGACGTCAGGTGCCCGAATGCCCGGACTTGTCCGGCGCAGCTTCGGGAGCGGCTCTTTCACATCGGGCACCGGGGCACCCTCGACATCGACGTACTCGGCTACGAGGCCGCGTCGGCTTTGCTCGACTGCGGGTTGGTGCGCGACGAGGGCGATCTTTTCGGGCTCACCGCCGAGATGCTGGCACGCTGCCCGTTCTTCACCCGCAAAGACGGCAGCCTGTCGACGAATGCCGCCAAGTTCCTCGACGCCCTCCAGCGCGCGAAGTCCCGGCCCCTTTGGCGGTACCTGGTGGCGCTCTCGATCCGCCACGTCGGCCCGGAGGCCGCCCGGCCGTTGGCTCGCGAGTTCGGCTCGCTGGACTCGATCGCTGCGGCCTCGGAGGCGGAGCTAGCGGTGGTCGATGGCGTCGGGCCGACGATCGCCCGGTCGGTTCTCGACTGGTTCACGGTCGACTGGCATCGGGAGATCGTCGAGCGATGGCGCCTGGCTGGGGTCGATTTCACGGAGCGGTCGACGGCGGCAGGGCCCCGCCCACTCGAGGGGATCACCGTCGTCGTCACCGGTTCCCTACCCAACTTCTCCCGGGACCAGGCGACCGAGTCGGTGCAGTCCCGTGGCGGCAAGGTCGCTGGCTCGGTGAGCCGCAAGACGTCGTTTGTCGTCGCTGGCGATTCGCCGGGGTCGAAGTACGACAAGGCGGTGGCCTTGGGCGTCCCCATCCTCGACGAGCAGGGTTTCGAGGTTCTGCTCGAGCGGGGTCCGCAGGCTGCGGCCGGCGTGGCTCACTGACGATCGGCCCCGCCCCCGGCATGATCGGCTGACCAGTCGCCTGCCTTTTCCGGTCACCAAGGGGGATGCGTGTCACGAGCCGCGGGGGCCGAGGCCGTGGCCGCCCCGCGCTCGGCGGGTGCCGGCTTCTGGTGGTACCTGGGAAGCGTCGGCCTGCTCGGGCTCGCGGTCACCGGCTGGTCGCTCGCCCGGCTGCCCTGGTCGGCCATTCCGGGTCTGGGTGCGGCCTTCTTCACGGTGGCCGTGCTGCTCGCCCTGGCGGAGCTCCGCCCGCTGGTCACCGCAGGTAGCCCCGACGAGAACGGCGTCACGATCTCGACCGCCTTTGTGTTCGCGTTGCTCCTGCACTGGGGCCTGCCGGTCGCTCTGCTCATGCAGACGGTCGCGACTGTCGTGGCGGACACGGTCCGACGCCGGGCTCCCTGGCGCACGACGTTCAACGTCGCGCAGTACGCGCTGTCCTGGAGCGCCGCCGCGGCTGTGCTGGCTATAGGCGGCGTCGGCGCCTCCATCGGACACCCGCTACTGCTCGCCGGCCGTGACTTGCCGATCATCACCGTCGCGGCGCTGATGTATTTCCTCTGCAACGACCTGCTCGTTACCAAGGCGGTCGCCCAGCATCAGCGCCTACCGCTGCGGGAGATCTACGCACACCATCTGGGCTACCGCGCTCTCACCGAGGGCGCCCTGCTCGCCCTGTCGCCGATCGTCGTCGTTGTCATGGAACGCGACCCCGCACTGGTTCCCCTCCTGATCCTGCCCATCGCCGCGGTGTACGCGACCGCCTCGGTGTCCTTGCAGAAAGAGCACCAGGCCCACCACGATGCGCTGACCGGTCTGCCGAATCGCAAGTTGCTGCTGCGCCGTGCCGGGGACGCGATCGAGCGGTCCGAGCGGACCGGCGAACCGGTGGCCCTGTTCCTGCTCGACCTCGATCGGTTCAAGGAGGTCAACGACACCCTGGGTCACGCCACGGGGGACGCCCTCCTCCAGCTGGTCGCCACCCGGCTGTCGGCGGCGCTGCGCCCCGGTGACACGGTTGCCCGCCTGGGTGGGGACGAATTCGCGGTTCTGCTCCCGGTTGTCCGCGGGCTGCCTGCGGCGCAGGCCATCGCGGACCGGGTGCACCGGGCACTCGTCGAGCCGTTCGGACACCAGGGGATGTCCTTCGACATCGAGGGTTCTCTCGGCATCGCGCTCTACCCGGCGCACGCCCCGGACGTCGCGACCCTCATGCAGCGGGCGGACGTCGCCATGTATCTGGCGAAGGAATCGGGTACCGGGATCGAGATCTACTCGGCGGATCGGGACCGGCACTCGCCGAGCCGGCTCGGCCTGTCCGGGGATCTGCGCCGGGCGCTGTCCAGTGGCGAGCTTGCGATGCACTACCAGCCCAAGGTCGACATGGTTACCGGGGCCGTGACGGGCGTCGAGGCGTTGCTTCGCTGGTGCCACCCGGAACGCGGGCTGCTCCAGCCGGACGACTTCCTCCCGCTGGCCGAGAGCAGCGGACTGATGCGCCGGATCACGCACTTCGCGGTCGAATCGGCACTCGACCAGGCGGCGCGTTGGGAGGAGATGGGACTCGCCGTGCCCGTGGCCGTCAACGTCTGCGCGCGGGACCTCTATGACGGGCTGTTCGTCGATTACCTGCGCGGCCAGCTGGCCGGACGCGGTCTTGCCCCGACGACGGTGCAGCTCGAGGTCACCGAGAGCATGTTGATGGCCGATCCCGGCCGGGCCGCGGTGACGCTCGACGCCCTGCACGAGCTCGGCGTCAGCATCTCGCTCGACGATTTCGGGACCGGCTACTCCTCCCTCGTCCACTTGCGCCGGCTGCCGGTCAGCGAGATCAAGATCGATCGTTCGTTCGTCGGCCGGATGACCGGGGACGAGGACGACGCGGTCATCGTCCGATCGATGATCGATCTCGGCGCGGCGCTCGGCGTGCGTGTCGTCGCCGAGGGGGTTGAAACCGCGGCGGCCTGGCGGCGGCTCGCCGAGTTCGGCTGTCCGGCCGCGCAGGGCTGGTTCTTCTCCAAGGCGCTACCTGCGGATGACGCAACCGGCTGGCTGCGCGGAGAGTCTCCGAGCGTCATCAGCCTGCCGGACGACGCCGGGGCCGCGTTCCGCTAGCGGTTTTCGACTGGCGCTGGCCCGTAGGATCGGTGGTATGGCGGCCATCACCCGGGCCGAGGTCGAACACCTCGCCCGTCTCGCGCGGATCGACCTGAGCAGTGCGGAGCTGGATGCCGTGTCGAGCCAGCTGGAGGTCATTCTGACTTCCGTCGCCCGGGTTGCCGAGGTGGCAGCCGCCGATATCCCGCCGACCTCGCACGCGGTGCCGCTGACGAATGTCTTCCGGCCGGACGTCGTGACCGGGTCGCTCGACCGTGCCGAGCTCCTTGCGGCCGCTCCCGCGGCCGAGGGTGGCCGGTTCCGTGTCCCGAGAATCCTGGACGGGGAGTGACCGAGCTCACCCGGTCGACGGCGACCGAGCTCGCGGCCCGGATGGCGTCCGGCGAGGTGTCCTCGGTGGAAGTGACCCAGGCCCACCTCGACCGAATCTCGGTGGTGGGCCCGAAACTGAACGCGTTCCTGTACCTCGATGTGGAAGGAGCCCTCGCCGCCGCCCGCGCCGTCGACGATGCGCGCGGTAGGGGCGAGCTCCTCGGCCCACTGGCGGGGGTGCCACTCGCGCTCAAGGACGTCCTCGTACAGCGCGGTGTGCCGACCACGGCGGGCTCCAAGATCCTCGAGGGTTGGCGGCCGCCCTACGATGCGACGGTCGTGCGCCGGCTGCGCGCCGCCGGGGTCGTGATCGTCGGCAAGACGAACATGGACGAGTTCGCGATGGGCTCGTCGACGGAGAACTCGGCTTTCGGCCCAACTCACAACCCATGGGATCTATCCCGGGTGCCCGGTGGCTCATCCGGCGGGTCGGCGGCCGCGGTGTCGGGGTTTCTCGCTCCGCTGGCGCTCGGGACCGACACCGGGGGCTCGATCCGGCAGCCAGCCGCCGTCTGCGGCATCGTGGGCGGCAAGCCCACTTACGGGGCCGTGAGCCGCTACGGGCTGATCGCGTTCTCCTCCTCCCTCGACCAGGTCGGCCCGCTGGCGCGAACCGTGCTCGATGCGGCCATGTTGCACGAGGCGATCGCGGGCCACGACCCGATGGACTCGACCTCGATCGACGCACCGGTCTCCCCGGTCGTCGTGGCCGCGCGTTCCGGCGACATCAAGGGCCTCCGGGTGGGTATCGTCCGCGAGCTGTCCGGCGAGGGCTACCAGCCCGGTGTCCAGGCTGCTTTCGGCGACGCGGTGGCCCTGCTCGACAAGCTGGGTGCCGAGATCCACGAGGTCTCGTGCCCGCACTTCGCCTTCGCGCTGCCCGCTTACTACCTGATCGCGCCGAGCGAATGCTCTAGCAACCTGGCCCGCTTCGACGCGATGCGCTACGGGCTGCGGGTGGGAGACGACGGCGTCGCCAGTGCCGAGCAGGTGATGGCCGCGACCCGGGCCGCTGGTTTCGGTCCCGAGGTCAAGCGTCGGATCATCCTCGGCACGTATGCGCTGTCCAGCGGCTACTACGACGCCTATTACGGGCAGGCGCAGAAGGTCCGGACGCTGATCGGCCGAGACTTCGCGGCGGCTTTCGAACAGGTGGACGTGCTGGTGTCACCGACCACCCCCACGACGGCGTTCCCGCTCGGCGAGCGCGTCGACGACCCGATGGCTATGTACCTGGCCGACCTGGCGACGATCCCGTCGAATCTCGCCGGCAACGCGGCGATCTCCGTTCCGGTCGGCCGTTCGGCCGACGACGGGCTGCCCGTGGGGTTGCAGGTGATGGCGCCCGCGCTGGCCGACGACCGGGTCTACCGGGTCGGAGCTGCCCTCGAGGGTGCGCTGACCGAGCGCTGGGGACACCTCCTGGTCGAGGAGGCGCCGGTCCTGTGACCATCGCACTGGTGGATTACGCCGACGCCGTGCGTCGCTACGACCCGGTACTCGGGCTCGAGACGCATGTCGAATTGGGGACCACCTCGAAGATGTTCTGCGGCTGCCCAACCGCTTTCGGCGCTGAACCGAACACCCAGGTCTGCCCCACCTGTCTCGGGCTCCCCGGGTCGCTGCCGGTGGCCAACCGCGAGGCGATCCGGGCCACCGTTCTCATCGGCCTGGCGCTGCACTGCGAGATCGCCTCCTGGTGCCGGTTGGCCAGGAAAAACTACTTCTACCCGGACATGCCGAAGAACTTCCAGATCTCGCAGTACGACGAACCGCTGTGCACCGGCGGGTGGCTCGAGGTGGAGACCGAAGGTCGCACGCACCGGGTGGAGATCGAACGGGTCCACCTCGAGGAGGACACCGGAAAGTCCCTCCACGTCGGGGGGAGCACGGGACGGATTCAAGGTGCTACGCATTCGCTCGTGGACTACAACCGGGCCGGGATCCCGCTGGTCGAGATCGTCACCCGTCCGATCGCGGGCACCGGTGCCGATGCGCCGGTGGTCGCCCGGGCCTACGTAACCGCGATCCGCGACCTCGTCCGCGCACTCGGGGTGTCCGACGTGCGGATGGAGCAAGGCTCGCTGCGCTGCGATGTCAACGTGTCGCTTCGGGAAGATCCGAATGCCGCGCTCGGGACGCGCACCGAGTCCAAGAACGTCAACTCGCTGCGCTCGGTGGAACGCGCGGTCCGGTACGAGATCGAGCGCCAGGCCGCCGTGCTGGATTCGGCGGGACGGGTCAGGCAGGAGACCCGGCACTTCCACGAGGACACCGGTACCACGACGCCGGGCCGGAGTAAGGAGCAGGCCGAGGACTACCGCTATTTCCCGGAACCGGACCTCGTCCCGATCGCACCGACGCGGGAGTGGCTGGCCGACATCGCGGCGGCGCTTCCGGAACTTCCGGCAGCGAGGCGGGCCCGGCTCGCCGCCGAGCACGGCTTCAGCGCCATCGACGTCGAACAGATGGTGAACGCGGGCGTGCTCGAGTTGGTCGATGCGACGATCGGTGCCGGGGCGTCCGCCGACGAGTCACGCAAGTGGTGGCTCGCCTATCTCGCCGAGCGGGCCAACACCCAGGGGGTCGAGCCGGCCGAGCTCGGGATCGATCCCGCTCAGCTGGCCGCTGTCATCGCGGCGGTGACTAGCGGCCGGTTGACCAACCCGTTGGCCCGCCAGGTCGTGGACGGCGTGCTCGCCGGTGAGGGCTCCCCCGACGAGGTCATCGCGGCCCGCGGGCTCGCCGTCGTGACCGACGAGGGTGAGCTCGGCGGGATCGTCGACCAGGCGATCTCGGAGAACCCGGAGATCGCGGAGAAGATCCGGGCCGGCAAGGTGGCGGCCGCCCAGGCCCTCGTGGGCGTGGTCATGAAAGCCACCCGGGGGCAGGCCGACGCGGCCCGGGTCCGCCGGTTGGTTCTCGAGCGGCTCGACGCCGACGGGTCATGATCCGGCTTCTCGCCGCCGTCGCCCTGCTCGGGTTCGGCCCTTGGCCCGCGTCGTTCGCCGACGGTCCCAACCCGCAGATCGTCGCCGTCCTCGACCGGGTGAGCCCGGCGTTGCCAGCCGGTGTCGTCGTCCAGGCGCAGGTGAGCCTCGACGACCAGCTGGTCGCGGCGAACCCGACCAGCACCGTCCTCGAGGTCATTGCGACCGACGGGGTGCCATTCCTGCGGATCAGCCGGGCGGGCGTACTCGCGAACGTCGCCGACCCGGACTGGTACGAGTCGAACGTCCCGGGCGGAGGTGGCTCCCTGCCGGCCGGTGTGCACGCGGGCGCCGCACCGCATTGGGCCCGGGTGAGCGCAGATGATGCCTGGGGCTGGTACGACGCCCGGGTGGGTACGAGCGGGCTGGCGTTGCCATCCAGGGCCGCATCGGCTACCGCCCCGCTCGGCTTCCAGTCCTGGACGGTACCGCTGCGCTACGGAAGCCAGCCCGTCACGCTGTCCGGGCACTTCGAGTTCTACCCGGACCTCGGTGGCTTCCTTGTCACCGCCAGCCACGTACCCGCCGGGTTGACCGCGAGCATCCTCCAGGGCCGACTGCCCGGGGTCTTTCTCGGCGACCCGGCCGGAACGCCGGTAATCGTCATCGGTATCGACGGCGCCCCGTTCCTGCGCCTCGGTCCGACCGGTGTCGAGGTCAACACCGCAAGCCGGAGCTGGGCGATCGACCAGCAGGCACGGGGGAACTCGCCGCCCAGGACCACACCCGGCCAGCAATGGCGACGGCTGTCTGTCGCCCGTACGGTCGATTGGCTCGACCCCCGGCTGAGCTACCCCGCGGAGGCCCCGCCGGACCCCAATCGGGCAGCCACGGTCCGGACCTGGCGTATCCCGCTCATCGTCGACGGAGCTCGGACCGCGCTGATCGGGGCGATCCAGTGGCGGCCGGCGGTCGCCGCGGCGCCCGGGTCCGGCTCCGCGGGCGGCGGCGTTCCGCTGCTCTGGCCTGCGGTCGGGGCCGCGGCCGCGGTCACGGCCGCCGTCACGGCGATCCGGCGCCGTCGAACCACCCGCTGAAGGCGCAGGCTCAGCCGGCCGCCGGTTGCGGTGGGTCGAGCAGGCGCAGTGCCATCAGGGCCAGGGCGTAGCCGACGTTGGAGCGGGTGGTGGCGAGCGGGCGGCCGATGAGCGACTCGACCCGGCGGAGCCGATTCAGCACTGTGTTGCGATGGCAGTACAGCCGCTCGGCCGCTCGAGTCGGCGACCCGCCGGCGGCGAACCAGGCATCCAAGGTGCCGAGCAGCACCTCGCGCTCGGGTCGTGGCAGGTCGAGCAGGTCGCCGAAGGTCTGTCGGGCCAGCCGGCCGGAGAGCTCGGGCGAGCCGACGACGAGCGCCTCGGGCAGCCGGTCGTCCAGCCAGGCCACCCCGCGCTCGCCGGGTGCCAACGTTCGCAGCGCGGTCTCGGCGAGCCGGTAGCCCTGCCCGATCTCGGCCAGGCCGGCGACCTCGGAGGAAATCCCGGCCCGACCCGGCACGAGCCGGCGGAGCAGATCGACCGTGGCCGCCGCCCCGGCCGGGCCGACGGCCACTATCCCGACCTCCCGGTCGGCCCGGATCCGCCAGGCCGAGCGGAGACCGCGGACGGCAAGCGCGTCCCGCGGTGAGCGGGGCAGGTCGGCCGTCGCCGGGTCGTAGGCCGCGGTGACGACGAGGTACCCGCCGCTCTCGGGCAGCTCGAGGGCCCGGGCCGCCTCCGCGCTGACCGCCACGTCGCGGCCGTGTCCTTCGACGAGGGCGTCGAGCAGGGCCTGCTGGCGATGTCCGAGCCGCTGGGCGAGCTCGGTTTCGGTGGCCCGGTACGCGTCGCTCACGGCCGAGGAGAACCGGTCGACCACCTCCCAAACGCCGGTCGCCCCGTCGAGCAGGGTCAGCACGTCGACCTTCGGGTTGCGTCGTCCCGCCTCGACCAGGCTCTCCCAGATGATCCGGCCGCCGAGCCGGTAGGCATGCAGGACGGATTCGAGCGGCATCCCTTGCTGGGCCCGCCGCCGACCGGTCGCCCGTGGGGCATCCCACGGGTCCGCCCCGGCGGGAACGGTGCCGGTCAGCGTCTGAAGCACCCGGGCCAGATTGTCGTGGCAGGAGCCCCACAGGTCGGTGTCGGCAACCCGCTCCGCCTCGTACCGACCGTCATCCCGCTGGATTTCCTGAACCAGGCGGTCGGTCAGCCGGGAAAGATCGCCAAGCAACTCCAGGCCCAGCGTCCCCACCCCCGAGCTGGGCCAGCCGCGAGCGTCCATGCCGCCCAGACTAGACCCCAGGCACAACTGCTGTCGGTACGTCACGGTGGGAACGCACAGATTCCGACCGGGAGAACTGTGCTCTCAGCACATAGCCGGGCAGCCTTCGATGTCGAATCTGTTACCCAGAAGCTACGTCGGGGGCTGGGCCCTTGAGTGGGGCTCATTGCCGATGACGGACTTGGGAGGCGGTCATGCGCAAATCCGGTCTCTTCGCGCTGGTGCTCGCGGTGGCAGGGCTGTCCGGGGCGGCGGTGCCGGCTGTGGCGGCCGCCCCCGAGGCAGCGTCTACCGGTTCCTTCGGTCCGTTGTTCGAGGAGCCGTCGAGCCTCGCCGGTGACATCGACTGCACCGCTCGGGACGGCGCGCCGAACTGCAAACCGGCCGCGATGGCGGTCGCGGTGCTGCCGAACGGTTCGGAGCTCTACTGGGACGGCCTGGAGGGCATGAACCGGGTCCAGTACAACGTCGTCGCGGAGTTCGGCAACGTGGCCCAAAACGACCAGAGTCGGTTGCTCACGCTCGGTCCAGGCGGGCCGCACTGGGCTTTGCCCAAGCCCGTCGACGGAGGCACCAATCCGAACAGCGGTGCCGGGGACTACCTGCCGGTCGTGCCGCACAACAACGACGCGACGAACAACGACAGCGACCTGTTCTGCTCGTCTCTGGTCCAGCTCGCCAACGGCGACCTGATGTCCGCCGGCGGTACCGCCTACTACCTGGAGCCCGGGGTCTCGGGGGTGCCCTACGGTGTCAGCGAGCTCGAGGGTCTGCGGGTCACCCGCCTGTACGACCCGGCGACGAACAACTGGACGTTTTCCGGGAACATGGGCTACGGCCGGTGGTACCCGTCGCTGGTCACGCTGCCGAGCGGCAATGTCTTCGTCGCGAGCGGGGTTACCAAGCTGATCAAGCCCATCTACCCGAACAGCCCGACGAACTCCGGAACAAACGTCAAGCAGACCGAGACCTACGACACCGCGACTGGTACCTGGTCCTACAACGGGACGACCGCGGACAAGTCGCTGCCGCTGTTCCCGCGGCTGCACCTGCTCCCGGACGGCAAGGTGTTCTATGACGCGGCCGGTCAGACGTTCAACCCGGACGGACAGTCCTACGACGAGGCGCTATGGAATATGGCGAGCGTCTACGACCCGAGCGCGAAGACGTGGACCGACGTCGGCGTTCCCACGATCGGCGGCCTGCCACTGGGGTTCCGAGGCTCCGGGTTCGACGTCATGCTCCCGCTGGCGCCGAATGCCGCGGGGAAGTACCCGACGGCCTCCTTCCTCGCCGCGGGTGGGGTGATCGGGGTCACCCCCGGCACCTATCTGGCAACCAACACCTCGACGCTGGACACGATCGACACCGCGCACGGCGACGCTTTCACGAGCACCGCGACCGGCGCCCTCAACAACGCGCGCTGGTACAGCACCGGAGTCGTGCTGCCCGACGGTGAGGTCTTCGCGGTCAATGGCGCCAACCGCGACGAAGTCGTCGCGCCGGGCTCCGGGACGCCGGTGACCCAGGCGGAGCTGTACAACCCGAACACGCGGACCTGGCAGGTTGCCGCGACCGAGACGCATGGCCGGACCTACCACAATACGGCCGTGCTGCTGCCGGACGGGAGCGTGCTGGTCGGCGGTCACGCGCCGATCGCCACCGGGTACGCGTTCCAGACCGACCAGGGAACCGCGATCGGGCTGTCGAAAGCCGAGAGCGACCCGACCTTCCAGATCTACTACCCGCCGTACTTCTCCTACCGCGTGCCGAGGCCCACGATCGAGCAGGCGCCGGAGCGGCTGAGCTATGACCAGGTGGCCACCATCTCGACCCCGGACGCAGCCCGGATCAGCACGGTGGCACTGGTCCGCAACCCTTCGCTCACCCATCTCGTCGACGGCGACCAGCGCACGGTCGACCTGCGGATCGTGGGACGCTCGGCCGAGGCTCTCCGGGTCGCGATCCCGGGCCCGGATGTCGTGCCGCCCGGCCCCTACATGCTGTTCGTGAACGCCCGGTCGGCGAAGGGGCAGGTGCCGTCGGTTTCCACCCAGGTCTTCGCCGGTATGCCGGTCCCGGCTTACGCGGTCCGGGCACATGAGCTGGCTGCGGCCCACCGGACGAGCGCACCCGCCCGGCGGGTGCCGGCCAGAACCCTGGCCGAGGCGGCGCTGCCGGCGACGGTCCACAGTGTCCCGGCGACGTCTGGTCTCGCCGCGCGGAACGCGACGAGTCGCGGCCCGCTGACCGACCGGCGCGGGCTTACCTGGCTCGGGGCGGCAGCCCTCGTCAGCGGCGCGGCGGCCCTCGGCGGTTTCGGCTTCCGTCGTCGCCGGGCGCAGAGGTAGCCGCGCTCAGGGTTTGGCTTCCCGAGCCCGGCTCGGTGGCGGCGATGGGCGGTCTACCCGCGGGCGTCGCGGCCGATGTCTGGCCGGGCACCGGCGCGCTGCCGGCCTCGGCGTCGGAGGTAGAGGTCGTCGTCCTGCCGTTCCTCGCCGCGGGCGACCGGCTCGCCGACCTGCGCGAGTTGCCCCGGCTGCGCCTGGTCCAGTTGCTGACTGCCGGGGCGGAAGCGGTGCTGCCGTACGTCCCGGCGGGGGTCACCGTGTGCACCGCCCGCGGCGCGCACACCGCGAGCACCGCGGAGTGGGTGGTCGCCGTCATCCTCGCTCAACTTCGTGAGCTTCCGCGCTTCGTCCTCGCCCAACATGCCGGCCGGTGGGAGCGCCGTGGAACCCCGACCCTCGCCGGCTCGACCGTGCTGATCGTCGGATACGGGTCGATCGGAGCCGGCGTCGAGGCCCGGCTGGGCGGTTTCGAGGTCACGATCGACCGCATCGCACGCCACTCCAGACCGGGGGTCGGCGGACTCGACGAGCTGGCCGATCGGTTGCCCGGCGCGGACGTCGTCGTGCTGCTGGTCCCCCTGACCGCGCAAACCCGCGGGCTGGTGGACGCGAGCTTCCTCCGTCGCATGCGCGACGGCGCCCTTCTGGTCAACGCCGCCCGCGGCCCGGTGGTCGACACGGATGCGCTCCTGGCTGAGCTGCGTGCGGGGCGGTTGCGTGCCGCCATCGACGTCACCGACCCGGAGCCGCTCCCGGCCGGCCATCCGTTGTGGACGGCGCCCGGCCTTCTGCTCACCCCGCACGTCGCGGGCTCTACGCCGCTGGCTCGACCCCGGGCGTATGCGCTCGCCCGCCGGCAGCTGGACCGGTACCTGTCCGGGCAGCCGCTGGAGAACGTGGTGCACGCCGGCGGGTACTGAATCCAGCGCGTCTCGCTATTCGAGACATTCGGTCTACGGGTTGACGTGCTGCTCCGGCTGCGGCACTCTTGCTTCGTGCACTCACGATTCATCGTAGTTATCCGGCGCGCCAGCTGACCTGTCTCAGCTGACGCGCTACCCCCCGTGCCATCGGCGCACGAGGGGTTTTTTGTTGCCACCTGAAGGGCCGTCACGATGTCCGAGCAGATCACCGGGGCGCAGTCGCTCGTCCGAGCTCTCGAAGCGGTTGGAGCCGACATCGTCTTCGGCATCCCGGGGGGCGCCATCCTGCCCGCATATGACCCGCTCTTCGACTCGACGACGGTCCGGCACATCCTGGTCCGCCACGAGCAGGGCGCCGGGCACGCGGCCGAGGGCTATGCCCAGGCGACCGGCCGGGTCGGGGTTTGCATGGCCACCAGCGGACCCGGGGCCACGAACCTCGTCACCCCGATCGCCGACGCGTACATGGACTCCGTGCCGATCGTCGCGATCACCGGTCAGGTTCCCTCGTCCGCGATCGGCACCGACGCTTTTCAGGAAGCCGACATCTGCGGCATCACCATGCCGATCACCAAGCACAACTATCTGGTGCAGTCGGCGGACGACATCCCGAGGGTCATCGCCGAGGCCTTCCACATCGCGTCCACGGGCCGCCCCGGCCCGGTCCTCGTCGACCTGCCCAAGGACATCCTCCAGGCAGCGACCAGCTTCGTCTGGCCGCCCACAATGGAGCTGCCCGGCTACCGGCCCACCACGAGGCCGCATGCCCGCCAGGTTCGAGAAGCGGCCCGGATCATCTCCGGCGCCCTGCGGCCGGTGCTCTACGTGGGCGGGGGAGTGCTGAAGGCGCGGGCGGCAGCCGAACTACGCCTACTCGCCGAGCTGACCGGGGCTCCCGTCGTCACCACGTTGATGGCCAGAGGCGCCTTCCCCGACTCCCATCCGCAGCACCTGGGCATGCCCGGTATGCACGGAGCGGTCGGGGCGGTAGGCGCGCTTCAGCGGGCCGATGTGATCGTGGCCCTCGGCGCTCGCTTCGACGACCGGGTCACCGGCAAGTTGTCGACCTTCGCCCCGCACGCGACGGTCATCCACGCCGACATCGACCCTGCGGAGATCTCGAAGAACCGAGTCGCCGACGTTCCGATCGTCGGCGACGCGCGCGAGGTCATCGCCGAGCTGGTGGTGGCGATCCGGACTGAACACTCCGAGGGTCGCCAGGCCGATCTCACGGGCTGGTGGCGGACGTTGGAGAGTTGGCGCGGCACCTACCCGCTGGGGTACGAGTCACCTACGGACGGCTCGCTGGCCCCGCAGTACGTCATCGAGCGGATCGGTGAGATCGCGGGGCCGGAGGCGCTCTACGTCGCGGGTGTCGGGCAGCACCAGATGTGGGCGAGCCAGTTCGTCCGTTACGAGAATCCCTACACCTGGCTCAACTCCGGCGGCCTGGGGACGATGGGGTACGCGGTCCCGGCGGCCATGGGCGCCAAGGCGGGTCGACCGGACGCCCTGGTCTGGGCCATCGACGGTGACGGGTGTTTCCAGATGACCAATCAGGAGCTGGTTACCTGCGCGGTGGAAGGGATCCCGATCAAGGTTGCGGTCATCAACAACGGCAGCCTCGGCATGGTCCGCCAGTGGCAGACCCTCTTCTACGACGGGCGCTACTCCAACACCGACCTCGGGCGGCGCCGCCTGCCCGACTTCGTGCGGCTGGCCGAGGCGATGGGATGTGTCGGTCTGCGCTGCGAAACCCCGGACTCCGTGGACGCGACGATCGAGAAGGCAATGGCCATCGACGACGCCCCGGTCGTCATCGACTTCGTCGTGCAGCCCGACGCCATGGTCTGGCCGATGGTCGCCGCGGGAACCGGAAACGACGAGATCAAGGTCGCCCGCGATCTTGCTCCGGACTGGGAGAAGGACGACCTATGACCGAAGCGCGACACACCCTTTCCGTCCTCGTCGAGAACCGCCCGGGTGTCCTGGCCCGGGTCGCGGGGCTCTTCTCCCGCCGGGGATTCAACATCGACTCCCTTGCGGTCGGGCCGACCGAGCATTCTGACGTGTCACGGATGACCATCGTCGTGCGCGTCGATGACCTGCCGCTCGAGCAGGTGACCAAGCAGCTGAACAAACTGGTGAACGTGATCAAGATCGTTGAGCTGGCGCCGGACGCCGCAGTGCAGCGCGAGCTGCTCCTCGTCAAGGTGCGGGCCGACCTGGAGACCCGATCCCACGTGCTCGAGACCGTGCAGCTGTTCCGGGCCAAGGTGGTCGACGTGTCCGCCGACGCGGTCGCGGTCGAAGCGACCGGCACGAGCGACAAGCTCGACGCCTTGATTCGCGTTCTCGAGCCCTTCGGCATCTGTGAGCTCGTGCAGTCCGGGATGGTGGCCTTGAGCCGCGGGTCGCGCTCGATCACCGACCGGAACCTGCGAAGCGCCGAACGCACCGCCTGAGCGCCAACCCCGATCCCAGGAAAGGACCTGCACACGATGACCGAGATCTACTACGACGCGGACGCCTCGCTCGACCTGGTCAATGCCCGGAAGATCGCCGTCCTGGGCTACGGCAGCCAGGGGCACGCCCACGCCCTGTCGCTGCGTGACTCCGGGGCGGACGTCCGGATCGGCCTGCCCGAAGGTTCGGGCAGCCGGGCCGCGGCGGAGGCGGAGGGGCTGCGCGTGCTCACCCCCGAGCAGGCCTGCGCCGAGGCCGATCTGATCATGGTGCTTGCGCCGGACACCGTGCAGCGCCATCTCTACAAGGCTGCGATCGAGCCGGCCCTGCGGCCGGGCTCCGCTCTGTTCTTCGGGCACGGCTTCAACATCCGATTCGGCTACATCACGCCCCCCGCGGGCGTCGACGTCTGCATGGTCGCGCCGAAGGGGCCGGGCCACCTGGTCCGCCGCCAGTTCGTCGAAGGCCGGGGCGTGCCGGTGCTCGTTGCGGTCGACCAAGACGCCAGCGGGTCCGCGC
The DNA here is from genome assembly GCA_035533475.1 of Mycobacteriales bacterium. Classification (NCBI taxonomy): domain Bacteria; kingdom Bacillati; phylum Actinomycetota; class Actinomycetes; order Mycobacteriales; species Mycobacteriales bacterium. The sequence continues at coordinate 46,823 of DATLTS010000059.1, forward strand.
TTGCGCTCACGTTGTCCTACGCCAAGGCGATCGGAGGCACCCGGGCCGGTGCGCTGCGGACCACCTTCGCCGAGGAGACCGAGACAGACCTGTTCGGCGAGCAGGCGGTGCTCTGTGGCGGCGCTTCCGCACTCGTCCAGGCCGGCTTCGAGACCCTCGTTGAAGCTGGGTATCAGCCTGAGGTGGCGTACTTCGAGTGCCTGCACGAACTCAAGCTCATCGTGGACCTCATGTACGAGGGTGGGCTCGCCAAGATGCGCTGGTCGGTCTCGGACACGGCGGAGTACGGGGACTACACCCGCGGACCGCGGATCGTCACGGACGCGACGAAGGCGGAGATGAAGCACATCCTCGGCGAGATCCAGGACGGCGCGTTCGCGCGCGAGTGGGTGGCGGAGGACGACGCGGGACGGCCGCAGTTCACGAAGTACCGCGCCGAGGGCGCGGCCCATCCAGTCGAGCAGGTCGGCGGCCGGCTGCGCCCGCTGATGTCCTGGATCGAGCAGTAGCCGCCGCCCATCCCGGTGGCTCGCCGCGAGTGGGCGGCTTGCGCGGTGCAGACCGCCCACTCGACGCATGGGCGATCAACACAACCGCCCACTCGACGCATGGGCGATCAACACAACCGCCCACTCGGGTTGGCGATGGGCTGTCTCGCGGACGGCAACCCGGCGATGGTCGCCCTGATCGTCGCCACCATGGCGACCGGATGGCGGACGACGTCGTCCCAGGTGAAGCGCAGGATCGGGATGCCCTGGCCGGCGCCGGCGATCAGGTTGAAACGGCGGACGTCCTGCTGATGCTCGACGATCCCACCGTGGTAGCGTGCACCCTCCAGTTCGACGCCCACGCCGTCCACGAGGAAGTCCAGTCGAACCTGGCGGCCGTTCGCGGTGGGGACCAGGACTTGGGAGAGTGGCCGCATTCCAGCTTCTCTCATCCGCAGCCTGGCCAGCGTCTCGAGCACCGACTCGGCCTTCGGGTCGGCCGCCGCGAAACGTCGCCAGGCGGTAACCACGCCACGGCGTGCGCGTGCGTCGATGAGCCCAGCGGCGATCGCGTCCAGTTGGACACTGCCGGAGCGCAGCGCCGAGTCGAGTACGGCAACCGCGCCGTCACCGGACAAGCAGTGGCGGAGCACGTCGAGCACGGTCCGCAGCGGTGTCGTCGCCCGGATGCCGTCGACGACGGTGACTTCGTCCGGCCGCAGGGCTTCCCGATGAACCATCCCGCGGGCCGAGCGGTGCCCGGCGTCACCTGAGATGAACTCCAGTCGGGGCCGTAACCCGGCAACGCCAAGGACCACGGCGGCGGCCGAGCGAGCCGCGACCAGGTCGGGATTCGCGAGCTGTCGCGCCCGAATCTCGAGCGGGAAGTCCACGGTCCGGCCCGGTTCCAGGTAGACCCCGTCGATGACCCGGGTCCAGCCCATCCCAGCCAGGAACCGGTCCAGTGAGGAACGGGACCAACCCAGTCCGCGCGCCTGCCGGTACGTCACCAGCCCGCCTTGCTGGCGCGCCACGGTGAGCAACGGGGAATTCATCTGCCGAGCGTGCCGCGTTGCGCCGTCGCCGACGAGTGGCCGTCGCCGGATTGTGGACAGGGCCAGGGAGATCGGGGGCCGTGCAGGTGCCCGGTAGACTCAGCTCTCGAGCTCGAAGCCACCGGAGTCGAGGCCACCGGCGACGGAGCCGGTCGCAGCGGACCTGTGGCGCTGCCGAGCGTTCCGCATCGTCCTTGAAGGTGTCTGTTGAGCCAGCCCATCGTCCTGATCGCCGAAGAACTCGCACCGGCAGCCCTCGCCGTGCTCGAAGCGGATTTCGAGCTGCGCCATGTCGACGGCAGTGAGCGCGCCGCGCTGCTGCCGGCCATCGCCGACGTCGACGCGGTAATCGTCCGTAGCGCGACCCAGATCGACGCCGAAGCCCTGGCCGCTGCGCAACGGCTCAAGGTGGTCGCCCGGGCCGGTATCGGGCTCGACAACGTCGACGTCACGACGGCCACCGCCCGCGGTGTCCTGGTCGTCAACGCGCCGACGTCGAACATCGTCTCGGCTGCCGAACACGCCGTAGCTCTACTGCTGGCCGCGGCCCGGCATATCCCCGTCGCCAATGCGAGCCTGAAGTCGGGTGAGTGGAAACGGTCCCGCTTCACCGGGACCGAAGTCACCGACAAGACGGTAGGGGTCGTCGGCCTCGGCCGCATCGGAGTCCTCTTCGCCCAGCGCATTTCCGCCTTCGGCACTCGGCTGATCGCCTACGACCCTTACGTTCCGGCCGCCCGCGCGGCTCAGATCGGCGTGCGGCTCGTGGAGCTCGACGAGCTTCTCCGCGAGAGCGACTTCATTTCGATCCACCTGCCGAAGACACCGGAGACGCTAGGTCTGATCGGGGAGCGCGAGCTCGCACTGTGCCGCCCCGGCGTCATCATCGTGAATGCGGCCCGGGGGGGCCTGATCGACGAGCATGCCCTCGCGGTGGCGATCAAGGACGGCCGAGTGGCGGGGGCCGGGTTCGACGTCTTCGCCACCGAGCCGTGCACGGACTCGCCGCTGTTCGCCTCGGAGAGCGTTGTCGTCACTCCACACCTGGGCGCATCGACCACCGAGGCTCAGGACAAGGCCGGCCTCGCCGTGGCGAGGTCGGTGAAGCTCGCCCTCGAGGGTGAGTTCGTCCCGGACGCGGTCAACGTCCAGGCCGGGGGGATCGTGCCCGAGGAGGTGCGACCCGGCCTTGGCCTGATGGAGACCTTGGGCAGGGTCTTTACCGCGGTGGCGGGCGGGGTCGCCAGCAGTGTCACGGTCGAAGTTCGCGGCGAGATTGCCTCATTCGACGTCAGCGTCCTCCAACTCGCGGCGCTAAAAGGGATCTTCGCCGATGTCGTCGAGGAGGCCGTCACCTACGTCAACGCACCGCTTCTCGCCGACGAACGCGGGCTTGCCGTGGGTCTCCTGACGGCTGCGGAGAGTCCCGATTACCGCAACCTGCTGACCATCCGAGGGACGATGCCTGACCGCGGCGAGGTTTCCGTCTCGGGGACCCTGTCGGGGCCGCGGCACATCGAGAAGCTCACCGAGGTCAACGGATTCGACCTGGACCTCGTGCCGGTGGCGCACCTGGCGTTCTTCGTGTACTCCGACCGTCCGGGCGTGGTGGGAACGGTCGGCAACGTGCTCGGGTCGGCCGGTGTGAACATCGCGAGCATGCAGGTGAGTCGCCGTTCGGCGGGCGGCGACGCGCTGATGGCCCTAACCGTGGACTCCGCCGTCCCACAGGCGACGCTCGCTGAGATCGGCGTCTCGATCGGGTCGACAGCGACATACGCGGTCGACCTCGGCGAACGCTGACGGTTATGCTGCTCGGGTCATGGACGGATTGCTGCTCCTTCGTCGCCGCGACAGGGCCTGATCGGCCGGCTCCCTGTCGCGGGTGAGGCGCTGGCCCCCGTCTCGACAGAGGAGCAAAGCTCACATGGACACCACCGAACGCGTCGTCGTCTTCGACACCACCCTCCGGGACGGCGAGCAGTCACCAGGGATCGCGTACAGCGTCAGCGAGAAGGTTGAAATAGCCGAGCAGTTGGCCCGACTCGGCGTGGACGTCATCGAGGCCGGGTTCCCGGCAGCCAGCGAAGGCGACTTCGACGGCGTTCAGGCCATCTCGGAGACGGTCAAGGGGAGCGGGGTCGCGGCGCTTTGCCGGACCAGGCCCGAGGATGTCGACCGCGCCTGGCAGGCGATCCGTGGTGCCGAGCGCCCACGGATCCACACCTTCATCTCCACCTCACCGGTGCACCGCGACAAGAAGCTGCGGATGACGCGCGACCAGGTTCTGGCCGAGGCCGCCCGGGCCGTCGCTCAGGCCGCCGCGCTCTGCCCGGACGTGGAGTTCTCGGCCGAGGATGCAACCCGGACCGAGCTCGACTTCCTTGTCGAGATCTTCACGACCGTGATCGCCAACGGTGCCACGACGATCAACGTCCCGGACACCGTCGGATTCGTCCTGCCCCAGGAGTTCGTCGAGATCCTCGACCAGCTCCGCGGGCAGGTCCCCGGGGCGGATCGGGTGACCTGGAGCGTGCACTGCCACAACGACCTGGGTCTGGCCACCGCGAATTCCTTGGCCGCGCTGCGGGCCGGCGCCCGGCAGGTCGAGGTCTGCGTGAACGGGATCGGGGAACGGGCCGGCAACGCGGCGCTCGAGGAGGTCGTGATGGCGCTTCGGACGCATCAGCCCAGTCTGGCGCTGACCACCGGTGTCGACAGCCGGGAGATCGCCCGGACCTCGCGCTTGGTATCCATGCTCTCCGGCTATCCGGTGCAGCCGAACAAAGCGGTCGTCGGCGGCAACGCCTTCAGCCATGAGAGCGGCATCCATCAGCACGGGGTCCTCATGGAGCGGACCACCTACGAGATCATGAATCCGGAGGACATCGGGCTGGCCGGCAACCGCATCGTGCTCGGCAAGCATTCCGGCCGGCACGCGTTTGTGGACGCCCTGGCGTCGCTCGGCATCCGACTCGACTCGGTCGGGCTCGATCGGGCGTTCGGCCGATTCAAGGAGCTCGCGGACCGCAAGGTCTCGTTGACCGACGCGGATCTCGTGGCCCTCGCCACCGAGGAGTCCGCGGAGGAGGTCGCAGGCGGGGTCTGGACCTTCGAGTGGTTGGCCGTGGCCGGCGGCACGGACACCGCCCCGCGGGCCACCGTGCGCCTGACCCGGTCGGAGGAGACGTCCGAGGCGGATGCCACCGGCGACGGCATGATCGATGCCGCCTGCAACGCGGTCTCCAAGGCGGTCGGTGTCGACGCGCGTCTGCTCGCGTTCCAGGTCGCGGCCGTGACGCCCGGTACCGATGCGGTGGGGGACGTCGCGGTTCAGGTGGAGGTCGCCGGCCAGCAAGTGAGCGCACGCGGCGTGTCCACCGATGTCGTCGAAGCCAGCGCCCGCGCCTTCCTGCATGCGATCAACAAGGTGGTGTCCGGGACCGCCGTCCGCCATCGCACGGACAAACCATGAAGATCGCACTGGTTCCCGGCGACGGGATCGGGCCGGAAGTCGTGGCGGAGGGCGTCAAGGTGCTCTCCGCCGTGGCCGCCGCCCTGGCTCTGCCCCTCGCGACGACGAGCTACGAGCTGGGCGCTCGCCGGTGGCATGCCACTGGCGAGACGCTGCCCGACTCGGTGCTGGCCGAGCTACGTGGGCACGACGCGATCCTGCTCGGCGCGGTCGGCGATCCGTCGGTGCCCAGCGGGGTGCTCGAGCGTGGCCTCTTGCTCCGGCTGCGGTTCGCGCTGGATCACGCGGTAAACCTTCGTCCGGTCAAGCTCTACCCAGGGGTGCGCACCCCGCTGGCCGGGATCCGGACCGAGCAGGTCGATCTTGTGGTGGTCAGGGAGGGAACGGAAGGCCCGTACGCCGGGGTGGGCGGGGTGCTTCGCCCGGGCACGCCACAGGAGGTGGCTGCCGAGGAGAGCGTCAATACGCGCTTCGGCGTCGAGCGCGTGGTCCGGGATGCGTTCCGCCGAGCCGCCGAGCGGCCCCGGCGGCGACTGACCCTCGTGCACAAGACGAACGTCCTGACTCATGCCGGCGCGTTGTGGACTCGCACCGTCGAGGACCTGATGCCCGAATTTCCCGGTGTCGAGGTTGACTACTGCCATGTCGACGCGGCCTGCCTGTACCTGGTCACGCAACCGGAGCGGTTCGACGTACTGGTCACGGACAACCTGTTCGGCGACATCCTTACCGATCTGGGGGCCGCGATCGCCGGTGGGATGGGGCTGGCGGCGAGCGGCAACCTCAACCTCGAGCGGAGCGCGCCGAGCATGTTCGAGCCGGTGCATGGCAGCGCGCCGGACATCGCCGGCCTCGGGGTCGCGGACCCCACCGCGGCCGTACTGAGCGTGGCACTGCTGCTCGGCCATCTAGGGCACACCGAGGCGGCGAACACGGTGGAGGCCGCGGTAGCCACAGACCTGGCCCGGCGCGGCGAATTCGCGCCCCGCAGCACGGTGGAAATCGGCGATGCGCTGGTCGAGCTCGCTCTGGCCGGATGACCGTCAAGCCGAGCAGGCGATCGGAACCTGAGCCCGGCTGACCTCTAGCTGGACCAGGCCGCAGAAGGTGGCCTTGCTGACCAGCCAGGTGCTGCCGACTTCTACGGCCGTGCCGGTGAGCGGCCCGAACGACGCTTTGGCGCTGAGCTGAACCGTGTAGGTCACGTTGGCCGAGCTTCCGGTGATCGTAACCGCGGTGACCTTCGACGTGACATGGCTCAACGACGGGTTTCGCTCCTGGGCGGTGATGAATGCGGTAAACGCGGTCCCGTCTTGGAGCAGAGCGACTTTCTGCGCGACGGTGCTGGCGGCCGAGAAGAACGTCTCCCAGGCCGTTGTGACCTGCTGCTGCGCACTCGGGCCCGATTTTCCGCTACCTCCGCAGCCGGCGAGCACCAGGACCAAGCCCACTACTCCGAGCCGGCGTCCGAGCCGATGACCCGCCGTCATTCCGTGATCCATCCCCATGACCTCCCAGGTCCGGCGCCGAAGTCCGCTCACCGCCGATCATGCCCGTTTGCGATACTGAATACCCTGCGACCCCCCGAGGAGCCGGCGATGCCCATCACTCCCACCGAGTGGATCTGGATGGACGGGGAATTCGTCCCGTGGGACGAGGCGAAGATTCACGTGCTGAATCCCACGCTGCATTACGGCTGGGGGGTCTTCGAAGGGATTCGCGCGTATGCCACGCCGCGGGGGCCGGCGGTGTTCCGGCTGACCGAGCACATCGAGCGGTTGTTCCGTTCGGCGCGGATCTACATGATGGACGTGGACTTCACGCCCGAGCAGTTGACCGCGGTCACGAAGGACCTGGTCCGGCGCAATGCGATCGATGCCTGCTATATCCGTCCGCTGATCTACCTGGGCTACGGCGAGATGGGGCTCAACCCGCTGCCGAGCAAGCCGGCGGTCGCCATCGCGTGCTGGCCCTGGGGTGCCTACCTCGGCGCAGAGGCGGCGGAGCGGGGTTGCCGGGCCGTCGTGTCTAGCTGGGAGCGGATCGGGGCCAACACCATTCCCCCTGCCGGCAAGGCCACCGGGCAGTACATCAATTCGAGCCTCGCGAAGGTGGCCGCGATCAAGGCCGGTTATGACGAGTGCATCATGCTCACGCCCACCGGGGCGATCGCCGAGGGCTCCGGCGAGAACATTTTCTGCGTTTATGGCCGCCGGCTCGTCACCCCACCGCTGGTCGACGGGGCCCTCGCGGGGATCACTCGCGATTCGGTCATGACGATAGCCCGAGACGAGGGTCTGGAGGTCGTGGAGGCCACGCTGGTCCGTAGCGATCTCTACCTTGCCGACGAGGCATTTTTCACCGGAACGGCCGCCGAGATGGTGCCGCTCATCGAGGTCGACGACCGTCCCGTGGGGGATGGGAAGCCGGGCACGGTGACCAGGCATCTGCTCGATTTGTTCGGTCAAGCAACCCGCGCCGAGCTTGACCGGTACAAGACCTGGAACGAGTACGTCCGAGAGTAGCGGGGCAGTCCTCTTTCCAAGACCGGATCCGCTGCCTAGTCTCGAGGTCCGGAGATCATGGCCTGGAGGTGGCACATGCAGGTGCGGGACGGGATGAGCACGGTGGTGTTGACCGTGGGTCCGACGCATACGCTGCGCGAAGCCGCCCGGCTGATGTCCGCCCGCCGGGTCGGCGCCGCGGTCGTCACCGATCCCGACAAGGGAGAGCCGGGGATCCTCACCGAGCGGGACATCCTCGATGCGCTCGCGCAGGGGCAGGATCCGGACATCGAGCGGGTCGGGGACCATCTGACGAGCGACATCGTCGTCGCGTCTCCGGACTGGCCGCTCGACCGCGCGGCACAGAGCATGCTCAGTGGCGGATTCCGTCACCTCGTCGTCTGCGAGGGCCCCGATATCGTCGGCATGCTTTCTGTCCGTGACGTGGTGCGTCTGCTGGTGACCGGGGCGCAAACTACGCCCGCGTGATGGCCGCCTCGTGCTAACGTCGTGGTGTGAGCTCGATCTCGATTATCGGTAGGCGCGCTGGCTGAGCATCGGCCTGCGCGCGACCCCCGTGTCTCTGGCACGCGGGGTTTTTTTGTTGGAGGGAACTGACCATGCCGGTCCAGCCTGACGAGTTCCACGTCTATGACACGACCCTGCGCGACGGCGCCCAACGGGAGGGGTTATCGCTTTCGGTCCACGACAAGCTGGCCATCGCCCGGTACCTCGACGAACTCGGGGTCGGGTTCATCGAGGGGGGCTGGCCCGGCTCCAATCCGAAGGACGCGGAATTCTTCCGCCGGGCCCCCAAGGAGCTCGACCTGTCAACCGCCGTTCTCGCCGCGTTCGGAGCCACCCGGCGCCCCGGTGTTCGGGCCGCCGACGACCCGCAGGTGGCCGCGTTGCGGGACTCGGGGACCCAGGTCGTGACCCTTGTGGCCAAGGCGCATGACCGACATGTCGAGAAGGCCCTGCGGACCACGCTTGAAGAGAACCTGGAGATGGTGCGGGACACAGTGAGTCACCTCAGGGCGGAGGGTCGACGGGTGTTCGTCGACGCCGAGCACTTCTTCGACGGGTATACCGACAATCCCGGCTACGCGCTGCAGGTGTGCCGGGTCGCGGCCGAGGCGGGCGCCGACGTGGTCGTGCTCTGCGACACCAACGGCGGGAATCTCCCGCAGCGGCTCGCCGAGGTCGTCCAGAAGGTCGCGGACGACGGTCTCCGGGTGGGGATCCATGCTCACAACGACGCCGCCTGTGCGGTGGCGAATTCGTTGGCTGCCGTCGAGGCCGGAGCCACTCACGTGCAGGGCACCGCCAACGGATACGGAGAGCGGTGCGGCAACGCGGACCTGTTCGCCGTGGTCGCCGGACTGGAACTGAAAACCGGACGCCGGGTGCTGCCCTCGGGTCGGCTCGCCGAACTTGGGCGGGTCAGTCATGCGATCGCCGAGGTTGCGAACATCGCGCCGGATCCGCACCAACCCTACGTAGGGGCCAGCGCATTTGCTCACAAGGCCGGCCTGCACGTCTCCGCGGTGAAGGTGGCGCCGGACCTCTATCAGCACGTCGATCCATCGAGTGTCGGCAACGAGTTGCGCCTTCTCGTCTCCGAACTCGCCGGTCGGGCCACGGTCGAGCTCAAAGGCCGGGAGCTCGGACTCGACCTGGATCGGGACACGGTGATCCGGATCATCGAGCGGGTCAAGGATCTCGAATCGGTGGGGTTCACGTTCGAAGCAGCCGAGGCCTCATTCGAGCTCATGCTCCACGAGGAGCTGACCGGCCAGCGGCCGAGCTACTTCGATCTCGAGTCATGGCGGGTCATCGTCGAGCGCCGCGCCGATGGAGCGGTGGCGAGCGAGGCCACCGTCAAGCTTCGGGCGAACGGGGAACGGATCGTCGCCACCGGCGAGGGCAACGGCCCGGTGAACGCCCTGGATAACGCCCTGCGGCTGGCCCTGGGGCAGCTGTACCCGGTGTTGGCGGAGTTCCACCTGGTCGACTTCAAGGTCCGTATCGTCGAGGGCCGTCACGACACGGGCGCCGTGACCCGGGTCCTCGTCGAGACCGGGAACGGTGTTCGGGAGTGGGGGACGGTCGGTGTCGACGAGAACGTGATCGCCGCCTCCTGGCAGGCTCTGGAGGACGCGTACAACTACGGCTTGTCCCTCGCCGCGCGGGCCTAGCCGGCCCGCTGCCGTCGACGGGTGGTGGCCGCGAGCCCGGCCAGGGCCAACGCACCGGCGGCCGCGAGCGGCAGCCCGAGACCTTCCCCGGTGGCCGGCAGCGATGCCGAAGACGAACTCACCGCTCCGATCCGCGCCCTCGCGGCACCCGACGGCCCGCTGCCTGGGAACTCGATCACCTGCTGAAAGGTGGGCCGGTTCTGCCAATCCTGGGCGGGCTGGCCCACGATGCCCACCGCGGTGTAGTGGATCGAGTCGTAGACCGGCTGGCTGACCCCGGCCTGCTCACTTGCGGTGGACCTGGTCCAGGAGGCGACCGTCGGCGAGCCGTTCGCGCTGACCATCGCGGAGTACGTTGCCGACAGGGCGCCATCGATAGCGGCCCGGCAGCTTGCCGCACCCCCGCCGCAGATCCTGGTCATGATTTCGGGGCCGAACGGCTGGGCGACTGGCTCGCCTCGAAGTTGGCGGAGCACCTTGACGAGGTAGCCTTCCCAGCCCCCGTCGTAGGCGCTACCGACGTTGGACCCGCCCGGTGTGTTTGCAAAGTCCAAGGGCAGCACGCTGTATCGGTAGGGCAGCCCGTTGACGTCCTCGACGCCCCCGGCCTTGAGGATCGGGTCGAAGATCGCCTCGATCAGCGTGGGGTACAGCTCGTCCATGAGCGCGACGGCCGACGCGTCGACATACTGCGCGTCGCCGTGGGCGGCTCTCCGCCGGTGCGCTCCCGCCGCGAGCCACGCGGACAGTTCCGACAGCTCCTGGGTTTGGGTTCCGGCTCCCGGCGAGGCGAGGTAGCCGAGAAGTTCGGGTAGCACCCGGCGTCCGGACAGGTCGACCGTTGCGGCATCCTCCATCGCCTGTACGAGGTTGGCTCGGGTGATCTTGTTGTTGTGGAGCGCGAACTGCTGCTTGATGGCAGTGGTCAGGGACATGACTCGGTAGATCGGCCCATAGCCGAACTGGTCGTCAGCGGCGGAGAATTCCGGCGCCGGCTTGTTGTTCCAGCTGGTGAAGAAACCCTGCGGGGGATCGATCTCGTGCGGGTGGCCGGCGTCGGACAGGAAACCTTTCCAATCCGCGCCGCCGGTGCCCCACGTCGGGAGGCTCGGATCCACTCCGGCTGGCCGGATTGGATCAGCGCCGCTGACGTAGTAGGCGATATCCCGGCTGTCGGCATAAAGCCAGTTGAACGTGTAGCCGATGTGCTCCGCCCCGGTCATCCAGGTCTGTGCGCTGGTCGTGTACGAAGGTGAGTTCCATCGAAAGAAGCCGACCGCAGAGTCGGCCTCGTGGTTGTACGTGCTGCGCTGGGTGACGATGGCGACCGGTTTGCCGCCGACCGTCGTCCAGCCCTGGACTATCCCGTGCACGGTCAGATAGATGTCATGCCGGAGATCCACCGGCGCCCCCAGGCCGCCGGGCTTCGGGAACGCGAGTTCGGTGAACACCTCGTGAGTCATGGGCAGGCAGCGGCCCTTGTACTCGTAGAACGTCCCGTGCGGACCGGCCGCCCCGCCGTTCGGGTTGCACACCAGCTCGACCCGCTGATCCACGACGTCCGTGCCGGCCGAGGTCGCCGACCAGGCGTAGTCCACGCCGCGCCCCAGCTCGACGACGAAATTCGTCCCCGGGAAGGAGGCGCCCTCGGCCGCGTAGTCCGGACCGTGCAGGTCCTCCTCCATGAGGATTTCCGGTGCGAAATAGCCGACCTGCGGGCCGAATACGGCGATGGGATGGCCGGACGCGGTATGCGAGCCGGCGACGACGAGCGCGTTGCTCATGGCCTTCGGGAAGCTGAGCAGTGCGGCGACGATCTTCATCGCGGTCAGGTTGGGCGCGGTGAGGTTGCAATTGGCCGTCGTGTCGGTTGGACCACCGGTGAGCGGAGTGTTCGGATCCGGAAGGGCGGTCAAGGCCGGGTCGATCTTGCCAGGGATCTCGTAGGGGAAGCTGCGGTCGACGATCGTCGTCGGCGCGTTCGGGTCGTTCTGCTCCCGGAAGTCGGTGAACGCCGTCCTGGCTTCCGCGGCGGAGTGTAGATGGCTCTCGAGGTACTGGAGCAGGCGGGCGTTAGCCAGCTCGTTGCCGCCGCCCTTGCCGAAGATTCCGCCGACGAGCGCGGCCACCGATATGACGTCGCTCGGGATCCAGGGTTGCGGTGGTCCTACCGCAGCGGCGTAGTCCGCGGGGAGCAACGCCGGATTGGTGCGGGTCGCAGCGATGTAGGCGTTGATACCGTCGACGTAGCCGGTGAGCATGGACTTGAGGTCGGTACCGACGATGCCGTTGGATGCGGCGATTGCGTCGATCTGCGCCTGCTCCTGCGGCTGGGTGTACGGGGCGGACAGTAGTTCGTCGTGGTCCATCCGCTCATCGCTGCACGACGGTCCGAGGAACGCCGAGAGGTCACCGGCACCGTAGTGCCGCAACACGTCGATGAGGAACAGCCGGTCCTCGGCCGCTGCATATCCGGCACCGAACGCCGTGCCGGTCAGTGTCCGACCGTAGATGTGCGGCACGTCGTGGCGGTCACGATAGATCACGACGTCCGGGCTTGGCTGCTCGGTCCGGACGATGTCCGCGGCTCGCACCCCGAACGAGGCATCGTCGTAGTACTGGGGCAGCTGGGCGTTGGAGAGGCTCGGGTAGCCATACAGAAGGTTCGCGTACTTCGTCAGCTGGTCCTGACTGCCGGCCGGCCGACTCCCGCTGGACTCGAACGCCAGGAGTTGGGCTGAGTTGACCAGACCGTTCTCTCCTGCCGGGAGGATCGACATGATCTGACCCCGACCGGAATCGTCGGCCTGGTAGGTGGGATTCGGGGTGAAGTCCGCGGCGGCACCGGCCGGACCGACGGCAGCCACCGATACCGCGACGAGGGCTAACCCGGCAAAACCCACGAACTTGCGCACGCGATACCTCCCGCAAATGTCGGATCTCGAACTTACTAGGCGGTAACCCCGGCGTCGCCCGAGGTGGCGGGGATCACGGCACAGCCAACCGATACCCTCGCTCATCGTGCGGATCGCGCGGTACTCAGCAGGGGCGGACGTCGGGTTCGGCGTCGTCGAGGGCGACGGCGAAGCCGCGGTTCTTGCGGTTATCGCGGGGCACCCTTTCTCCGCATTCGAGTTCAGCGGTGAGCGGCTTCCCGTCGCAGAGGTACGACTCCTCGCGCCGGTCATCCCGTCGAAGATCGTGGCGGTGGGCAAGAACTACGCTGAGCATGCGGCCGAAATGGGCGGTGAGGCACCCGCGGAGCCGCTGATCTTCCTCAAGCCGTCGACCGCGGTGATCGGACCCGGCGACGCGATCGTCTATCCCGCTGCGTCGCAAAGGGTCGATTTCGAAGGGGAGCTTGCAGCGGTGATCGGTCGGCTCTCCCGCCGGGTACCCGAGCGGGATGCGTTGGCCGCCGTGCTCGGGTACACGTGCGCGAATGACGTCACGGCACGTGACCAGCAGCAGAGCGATGGGCAATGGTCCCGAGCCAAGGGACATGACACCTTCTGTCCGCTTGGGCCGTGGATAGAAACCGGTCTCGATCCGAGTGCAGTGGCAATCTCCACCGACCTCAACGGGGAGCGTCGACAGCGCGGAAACACGTCGGATTTGGTGCATCCGGTCGCGGCGCTGATCGCCTACATCAGCTCGGTCATGACTTTGCTGCCCGGTGACGTCGTGTTGACCGGGACACCCGCTGGCGTGGGGCCGATGAATGCCGGTGACGAAGTGTCGGTAACCATCGAGGGCATCGGCACCCTGACCAACCGGGTGACTGCGGATGGCTGACGAGGTCCGGGCCCGTTTCGCACCGTCCCCAACCGGCGATCTGCACGTGGGCAACATTCGTACGGCCTTGTACAACTGGGCCTTCGTCCGACATCTCGATGGCCGCCTCATCTTCCGGCTGGAGGATACCGACCGCAGCCGATCCAGCGATGAGGCCTGTGCCGCGGCGATCGACACCATGCACTGGCTGGGCTTGGACTGGGACGAGGGGGTCGAAGTCGGGGGACCTGACGGCCCGTACCGACAGAGCGAGCGCTACGGGATCTACCGCGAATGGACGGATCGTTTCCTCGGCGAAGGCAGTGCCTATAGCTGCTACTGCAGCCAGGAGGAAGTGGCCGCGCGGTCCAAGGCTGCCGGTCGCCCTCCTGGTTACGACGGTCATTGCCGATCTCTAACCGAGGGCCAGATCGATCAGTACCGTGCCGAGGGTCGTCTACCTGCGATCCGGCTCCGGATGCAAGCGGGCACGACCAGCTTCGACGACCTGGTTCGGGGCGAGGTCAGCTTCGACAACGCCACCGTCCCCGACTTCGTTCTGGTTCGGGCCGATGGTCATCCGCTGTACACCCTCGCGGTGGCGGTTGACGACGTTCTGATGCGGATCACCCACATCGTGCGAGGCGAGGACCTACTCTCCTCCACCCCTAGGCAAGTGGCCGTCTACCGGGCGATGGGGATACCGCCCGAGCGCTGGCCGAGGTTTGGGCACCTGCCCATGGTGCTGGGACCAGACGGCCAACGGCTGTCCAAGCGCAACGGGGTGGTATCCATCGCCTGGTACCGGCGGGAGGGCTTCTTGCCGGAAGCCATGTGCAACTACCTAGCTCTGCTGGGTTGGTCGCCCGGCGACGATCGTGAGCTATTCAACCTGACCGAAATGCGGGCCGGGTTCGAGGTCGGTCGGGTCAACCGCAATCCTGCCCGGTTCGACCTGAAGAAGCTGGAAGCGATCAACGCGGAGAAGATCCGCGAGCTGCCGGAGGACGAGCTGCATCGCCGCGTACTTATGGTTCTGAGCGACGCGGGGCTTCTGACGGAGGCTTCCACGGCCGCCACGTCGGCGACGCTCAAAGCGGGGGTGCGACTCATCCAAACCAGGATCCGCCGCCTAGTGGACGCAGTGCCCATGCTCGCCTTCTTGCTGGTCGAGGAGGCGGAGTTCGTTCGCGATCCGGATGACGTCGCAGCCATGCTGATTCCGGAGGCCGTCCCGGCTTTGCAGGCTGCTCTAGTGGTGCTCGACAAGGTCGACGATTGGGTAGAACCTCGGATCAACGCTGCCCTTCGGGCTGGTCTGGACGTGGCGGAGCTCAAGACGAAGACGGCCTTCCCCCCGCTTTACGTCGCGGTCGTCGGTCACCGAACCGGGCCGCCCCTGTTCGACTCGCTCGCGCTGCTCGGTCGGGACCGCGTGCTGGGCCGATTGGAGAGCGCACTCGAGCTGGCACGGGGTGGCGAGCGAGCCGGATGATCAACTTGAGGGGGGTATCATGGCCGGGCAGGGCTCCCGGCGGGGCCCGAACTCCATGGGGTATGGGGTAATTGGCAGCCCGACGGGTTCTGGCCCCGTTAGTCTAGGTTCGAGTCCTGGTACCCCAGCGGAGGCCGGCAGAGCGCCGGTCGCTGTTTATGGTCACGGCCCCGTTGTCTAGCGGCCTAGGACGCCGCCCTCTCAAGGCGGTAGCGCCGGTTCGAATCCGGTCGGGGCTACACAACGTCCGTATTCGAACTCGGACGTAGCGAACAGGTCGTCGAACGGTGGCCGGTACTCCACGGCGTGGATCCGGCGGCCGCGACGGTGATTGTCTCGAAGACGGCGTTGTTGAACAGCCGCCGGGTGCGTTCCTCCGCGCTGGAGTAGGCGGTGGCGCAGTTGCCGGCGAAGCGGATGGCGAGGTCGAGGATCTCCTGCCATGCGGTGAGGCTGGCGTCGAGGTCGGCGAGCTGGGCTTGGATGCGGTCGATGTCGGCGCCGACGCGTTCCTGTTCGCGCTTGAGCACGGTCAGGTCGATGGCGTTGGCGTAGTAGGCGTCGAGGATCTTGCGCCGTTCGGCTTCGGCTTCGGCGAGGGCGCGGGTTGCGAACTCGCGCTGAGCGGCGCGGTCGTGCTGGCGGTGCGTGATCTCGGTTTGCAGATCCGCGCGGAGCCGGTCGACCCAGGCGGGTGGTAGCTCGACTTGGCGGTAGAGGTTGATGATCTCGGTTTCCAGCCGGTCCGCGGGGACGTAGGCCTCCCGGAAGCCGGTCGGGGCGCGGCTGCCTTTCTGGCCGAGGCAGTAGAAGTAGATGTAGGTGCCCTTGCTGACCTGGATCGACAGCGCCCGGGCGCAGACGGCGCAGCCGAGCAGGCCCTTGCGGTAGTGGTTGTACTTGCGGTTGCGGATGCCGCGCACCGCGCGGGCGGCGAGCAGCGCTTGGACGCGGCGGAAGGTGTCGCGGTCGATCAGCGGCTCGCGCTGCCCGGCGTCTTCGACGCCGTCCCATTCGACGATGCCGGCGTAGGCCTTGTTCGCCAGCAGGTGCGCGACGCCGGTGACCCCGAGCGGCTTGGGCGGGTAGTCGCGGCGGCCAAGGTTGCGCAGCCCGCGGCGGGCCAGCTCGTCGACGAGGCTGTCCAGGGTGTACTCGCCGGTCAGGTAGAGCTCGAACGCGAGCTTGACGAGGGGCGCCCGGTCGGGGTCGATCTCCATCCGGCAGATCCGCCGGCCGGCGATGGTCTCCCGCACGTTGCGGTAGCCGAGCGGGGCGGCGTGCGGGTAGCCACCCTGCTTGGCCTTCTGGCCCATGCCCTTGCGGACCTCGGCGGCCAGGTTCGCCGAGTAGAACTCGGCCATCAGCGCGTGGATGCCTTCGACCAGCCGGCCGGAGGCGGTCTCTTCGATGTTCTCGGTGACGTTGACCAGGGCGACGCCGCGGCGGCGCAGCAGCGGATGGCGACGTGATCTTCCATGTTGCGGGCCAGCCGGTCGACCTTGTGCACGACGACGGCGTCAAGGTCCCGGTCGTGGGTGACCCGGTCGAGCAGCGCCTGCAGCTGCGGCCGGTCGGCGGAGCGGGCGGACTCGCCGCGGTCGGAGTACTCGTCGACCACGGTCCAGCCGTGGTCGCGGATGTGGCGCAGGCAAGCCTCCCGTTGGGCGGGTAGCGAGAAGCCTTCCTCGCCTTCGCCTTTCTCGGCCTGCTCGCGGGAGACCCGCAGGTAGATCACGCAGCGCATCGCCCTCACCCTCCCCGTTCGGCTGGATCGTCCATGAACGCTCGATCCGGCCCGGATGGCAAGGGCGGGCCGGGCAGCCGGGACGGGCGGCGCCACCAGTCCCGCGGCGGATCCCAGGACTCGTCCCGGGCGGCGGCGAGCCGGGCGACCGAGTCGATCGGACGGGGCCAGCCGGCCAGCTCGGCTAGCCGGATCCGGACGTCATCGGTGGCCAACGGCGCCCAAACGGCGTCTGCCGGCCGGTCGGCGGCCGGGCGGCTGGTGGTGGCCACCGCCAGCCCGGGGCCGGACAGTGCCGCCCGGGCGGCCCGTTCCCGCCGCGCGGTCGGCAACACGACGAGCAGCCAGAACGCCCAGCCGAGCCGGCGGCGGCAGCAAGCTCAGTGACGGTGACTGGCAAGACCTCGAAAGCTACTTAGCGATTCTCGAGCTAGAAGTCGAGGTCAACATCGATGACGAGAATCGTGAGTACAGGCGGGAGCTACTCGCACTGCTGCGACGTTTAGCGCGGATTTCCGCGCAACTGGTTCGGGGCAACGCTTCTGAGGGTTGGTCGGTGATTGCCGGATGGATTATGGCGGGGCAGCCCTTTGGTGCACCTGTGACGGTTCTCCGTCTGGTCGCACCGCGATTCCAATGGTTGC